>JAHDGY010000120.1 GCA_020631555.1 Flavobacteriales bacterium
CAGATACGGGCGTGGATGGAAATACAGGAGTAAATACCGGTGTGGATAATGGTACGGGGTCTAGTTCCGATGCACAAACCGGCGCTATAACTTAAAACGTCATTTAAGCGCTGTTCAAGATTTTTACGAGGAAATAGACGTCTCGATGGTATTAGTCCTTTAGGGTGTATGTATGGCATTCTTTAGGACTTTTTGATTTTCCGCATTCGGACTTTTTGATTTTCCAAACTTATAACCAGACACACTAATCTGGACACTACCTTCCATTCCGACAGAGACATACAATACGCTTGTGGTGAATTCTCTAAACTTTTAGAATCTAATCCAATGGTCATTAGAAGTATGAGTAGAAAAGGAAATTGTTGGGACAATGCCCTTGCTGAAAGTTTCTTCAAAACCTTAAAAGTCGAACACGTTTACAGACAACATATTCAAACTAAACAACAAACCGAGATTGGAATATTTCAATGGATTGAAACATGGTACAATCGACAGCGAAGACATTCCGCTTTGGGAAATTTAACTACGTGCGAATTCAATAATCTAAATAATATCAAAAATGTCGCTTAACTAATTTGTTCACTTTTTTGTAGGAAGTCCAATTGCTTGGTTATACGAATATTAGAACTAATAACTCATTCCTTTCCTGTTTTCCTTAATTATTAATTTTCAAAAAGTGTAGCATTATGTTGCAAACATGTAGCATCAACTCAACACGATTTTATCGAGTGCCAAAATTTTCACGTCTGTTTGTTTATGAGTGCCATTTAAGTGCCAAAAATACGAATAACAAGACTAAATATTGTCTTACGATAAGAAACGATATTACTGTAAAGTCAATAAAAACAGTTATATTAGCAAAGGACAGGAAGCTAGTTTATTTTCCGATACAGAAGTTGGCGAAAATATTACCAAGCACATCTTCTGTTGTTATTTCCCCAAGGATGTCACCTAAATGCATGATAGCCTGTCGAATGTCCATGGCTAAGAGATCGCCCGAAAGATCATTGCTCATTCCTTCCACAACTCTATCTAGTGACTCATTAGCCTTACAAAGAGCGTCGAAGTGTCTCGTATTGGTTACCACCACGTCGTCATTAGCCACCAATCCATCTGAGAGCATACTACTAAACCGAGATTTTAATAATTCGATGTTGTTCCGGGTTTTAGCAGATATTTCAATTTTATCTTCATTGACCAACAAAAATTGTTTTTGTACTTTTTTGGATGCAACGTCTGACTTATTGAGTGCAACGAGTAGTTGCTTGGCCTCGAAGCCATCTCTTGATTTTATGTCTTGAACCATTTCAGCAACCAAATCTGAATCAAATGAGGAACCATCTACGAGTAGAACAACAATTTTCGCATCGTCTATTTTTTCGAATGTACGTTGTATTCCCATGTTTTCAACGATGTCATCCGTTGAACGAATTCCGGCTGTATCAATAAAGCGATATACAATTCCATCTAAAACCATGGTGTCCTCTACAGTATCTCTAGTGGTACCAGCAATTTCCGAAACCAAAGCCCTTTCTTCATTCAGCAGAGCGTTGAGTAAGGTTGATTTTCCAACATTTGGCTGGCCAATAAGTGCAACCGGAATTCCGTTTTTGATGGCATTTCCGGTTTCGAATGAATCGATCAGTTTAATGACAAGTTGCTGAATTTTGTTAATTAATTCCTCCAGTTGACCTCGATCAGCGAATTCCACATCTTCTTCACCGAAGTCTAATTCTAACTCGATCAGCGATGCAAAATTTAACAACTCCTTCCGAAGGGCTCTAATCTCCGCTGATATTCCTCCTCGAAGCTGGCTCATTGCCAGTCGATGGGCTCCTTCGGATTCAGAAGCAATAAGATCTGCTACAGCTTCAGCCTGAGACAAATCCATTTTGCCATTCAAAAAGGCTCTCAAAGTAAATTCGCCAGGATTTGCGGCCACAGCTCCAGCTTTGGTTAATACATTGATTATTTTTTGTTGAATAAAATTTGAGCCGTGACAGGAAATTTCTACGACATCTTCTCCAGTGTAGGAATTTGGTCCGCGAAATATGGTAGCCAGGACCTCATCAATTATTTCCTTATCCTCTAATATCTTACCGAGATGAACAGTGTGAGAAGGTACATCTGATAGATCTTTGCTGAACACTTTATCCAAAATCTTAAAGGTGTCCTTTCCTGATACTCTAATTACAGCAATGGCACCTGTACCTCCTCCAGTGGCCAGCGAGCAAATAGTTTGGCCGTGTTGCAATAATGAACCGTTCATAATCTGCAAAAGTATTTCTTTTAGTTTTGTTGCACACTACCCTGAATCATAATTATGAGAATGAGCAATTTTATCGGATTACTGGTCGTCCTGTTAATGATGGGGTGTGGGGAAAAGAAACCAGAATGGCCCAAGGTTAGGATTGCTGGGGCCTCAAATATTCATGCAACAATTGATTCGTTGGCTAGAGCGTTTGAATACCAGTACGGCATTTCTTGTGAAATTTCCACCGGAGCAACAGGGGTATTGACAGCACAACTTCGGCAGGGAGCGCCATTCGATTTTTTTGTTGCGGCAGGAACCAAATACATCGAGTATTTGAAAGCCAATGGGGAGTTACAATCAAGCAAAGAAATAGCGCGATGTGGCATTACATTGTTGTATTCAAAACATATAGGATCTGATTTGACGCTTGAAGAGATTATTCTTAGCGATTCGGTTCGGCAAATAGGTATTCCAAATCCTGATTTTGCTCCATTTGGAGAAATGGCTTCAAACTACTTACAGCAAAAAGATTTGTGGAACCAAGTTAAATCCAAATTAGTTTTTGGAGAGAGTGTAGCGCAAGTCCATCAACATTTATCGTCGAATGCTGTGGATGCAGCGATTGTGGCAGGTAACCGCTCTGCTTTTAAACATGTACAATACTATCAAAGGCCTTTGCAAGATGCTGGATTTGTGCCGACTATTTTGGGAAAGGTTGGAAAAACAAATTCTGATGCGAGTATGAAGTTTGAAGAATTTGTAGTTAGTGAGGAGGCAAGGGGTGTTTTAGAGTATTTTGGATACCAAGTAAAAAGCTGAACGATGGAGTTTGCCCCATTCTTTGTCACTTTAAAACTTATTGTTGGAACAGTTGGGATACTGGGGATAATAGGTGTTCCAATTGCATACTGGGTAGCGTTTACAAAGTGGAAAAAACTATCACTTTTTGTAGAAGCCCTTCTAATGATGCCGATTGTTCTGCCTCCAACAGTATTGGGTTTCTACATTATTGTTTTGCTAGGGCCCAAAACAAGTGTGGGAAGTGCGGTGAAAAACTTGGTAGGGGTAGACATTCTTTTTTCTTTCACTGGAATATTAGTGGGGTCCGTGGTTTTTTGTTTACCATTTATGCTCAGCCCATTGGTTGCAGGTTTTAGAAATATTCGTTCTCAGTACTTGGACGTGCTTAAGATTCTGGGCAAATCAAAAATGGATGCTTTGGTAAATGTATTATTACCGCTAATAAAGGTTAATCTGGTTAGCGCTCTGTTGCTAACGATTGCTCATTGTATTGGTGAATTCGGAGTAGTTTTGATGATTGGCGGAGGTGTTACCTCCACTACGGTTGCCTCCATTGCAATTTACGAAGAACTCATGAAGTTGAATTATGAGGCAGCTCATTGGTATGCTCTGGTTTTGTTAGGAATTAGTTTTACATTAATATTCGTGATTACGCTGTTATCACGCAAACACCATCATCGTCTTGCTTAACATTAAAGTCTCAAAAAAATGGACTAGCGAACAGGAGGTGATTTCTTTTCATGGAAATTTCCTCAGTGGTGGAATAACGGCTTTGTATGGTCGGTCGGGAATTGGAAAAACCACAATCCTTAGAATGATTGCTGGTTTGGAATGTCCTGATTCAGGTGTTATTGAGTTTGACAAAACCAAATGGTTCGATTCTTCTGTTTCGGTAAATGTTTCTGCACGGGAGCGAAAGGTCGGAATGGTATTTCAAGAAAATAGTTTGTTTCCACACATGACCTTATTGCAAAATTTGGATTACGCAAGAGATAAAAGTCAACCTACGGATTTGCTCTCAATTGCAGTTTCTTCTCTTAAAGTTGACGGTTTGATGCACAAATTTCCCCATGAGCTTTCTGGAGGGCAAAAGCGAATAGGAGAGGTGCTAAGGGCCATTGCAATGAATTCCAAATTGATTCTTATTGATGAGCCATTTTCTGGAGTAGATGATCCAACTGTTGATCTCATGCTTTCACAGTTAAAGCAAGTTCAGGAAAAGCTTGAAATAACGATGGTTTTGGTAAGTCATCGGATGGATCTGATAACTAGCTTGACAAGCAACATTCATCATTTTAGTTCAATGCTGTCCTAAATAATTTTGGGGTTTAAGATTTAGGCTGTATTTGTTGGCTGTTTGGTGGTTAGAAGTGAATTTTGGAAAATAGCCCCCCTTGTGTTGGTAATTTTTCAGGGGGCTTATGTCTTTTGAAAGGTTCATCAATCCATTTTTGGAGGTCAATTTTGACGAATACGTTTAGCCTGATAAAAGCTACTAGATCTGACAAGT
>JAHDGY010000121.1 GCA_020631555.1 Flavobacteriales bacterium
TATCGAATTCAATAATCTAAATGATATCAAAAATGTCGCTTAACTAAATTGTCCACTTTTTTGTAGGAAGTCCACCGGCGAAGTTACGAGGATTCTAAACAGTCCAGTTAGCACAAGAGATTTATATTTTTAGAGGGATTAAACCCTTAGCAATTCGCCAACTCAGCTAACCGCAAAATAGTTACTTTTGAATCTTTCAAATCAATTGAATTTTTGTAGACATGATGGAAACTATGACTGACAAGTTTGGCGTAAGAGAAGCTTTAGACCAATTGGGAGTTAAAGAATCCAACTCCGGAGCCACGGTTGGACGAAAATGGGCGAATACAAGTGGTGACAGAATTGACTCCTACTCTCCTGTAGATGGTCAACTGATCGGTTCTGTGCAAGCAGCAACTAAAAGCGACTACGAACAGTGTATTGCTAGTGGTCAAGAAGCATTTAAATCTTGGCGCATGATGCCTGCTCCACAACGTGGCGAAATTGTCCGTCAGTTTGGTGAAGAACTTAGAAAAGACAAAGAAGCACTTGGAAAACTAGTTTCCTACGAAATGGGTAAATCATATCAAGAAGGTCTTGGTGAAGTGCAAGAGATGATTGACATCTGCGATTTTGCGGTTGGATTGAGTCGTCAATTGCATGGATTTACTATGCACTCAGAGCGACCACAACATAGAATGTACGAACAATACCACCCGCTAGGCGTTGTGGGCATTATATCCGCATTCAACTTTCCTGTAGCTGTTTGGGCCTGGAATACTGCTTTAGCTTGGATTTGTGGAAATGTGTGCATTTGGAAACCTTCAGAAAAAACTCCGTTGTGCGCAATTGCTTGTCACAATATATTTAACCGCGTAATTCAGGCCAACAATCTGCCGGATGGAATCTGTTCGTTGGTGATTGGAGATGCGGAACTTGGTAAATTGATGAGTGCGGACGGTAGAGTTCCTTTAGTATCAGCGACTGGATCAACAAGAATGGGTAAAGCTGTAGGAGCAACTGTAGGAGCAAGATTAGGAAAATCTTTATTAGAATTGGGCGGAAACAACGCCATTATTATTACTCCTACTGCCGATTTGAAGATGGTGGTACCAGGAGCAGTATTTGGTGCGGTAGGAACAGCAGGACAACGGTGTACTTCAACAAGAAGACTAATAATTCACGATTCTATTTACGATCAGGTAAAGGAGGCAATCGTAAAGGCTTATGGACAACTTAGAATTGGAAATCCATTAGATGAAAACAACCACGTTGGACCGCTAATCGACAAGGATGCTGTTGCCATGTATTCCGATGCTTTGAACAAAGTACGCGAGGAGGGTGGAAATATCGTTGTTGATGGAGGTGTCCTTAATGGCGAAGGATACGAAAGCGGATGCTACGTTCAACCAGCTATTGCAGAAGCACAAAATGGATTTGAAATCGTTCAACACGAAACGTTTGCTCCTATATTGTACTTGCTAAAATACAGTGGAGAGGTTGCTAATGCGATCGAAATTCAAAACAGCGTTCCCCAAGGATTATCTTCAGCAATAATGACCACCAATATGAGAGAATCGGAACAGTTCCTTTCTCATGCTGGTTCGGACTGCGGAATTGCCAATGTAAATATTGGAACTTCAGGAGCAGAAATAGGTGGAGCTTTTGGTGGCGAGAAAGAAACCGGTGGCGGTAGAGAATCTGGTTCCGATGCCTGGAAAGTATACATGCGACGCCAAACAAACACTACCAATTGGGGAACAGAACTTCCTCTAGCTCAAGGAATAAAGTTTGATCTCTAGATCAAATTCAAATATATTCAGACAACACGAGGGGCAGTTAGTTAATTGCCCCTCGTGCATTAAATATGAAAAATCGAATCCCTACCGAATCGCTATACAATAACGTTGGGTAACCGTATTGTATTGTTGATAAGTCAAGTTGCCATGTTCGCTACTTCCAAACAACTCAACAACATGAAATAGAGTTATTTGAATACATGCAAATTCTAGATGCACATAGTTCTTCAATGGACCAAAACACACATTTTGAAGCCCATAACATCCTTATCATCGATCAAGGATCTGAAAATTGTAAAGAGGCAATCTCCTTCTTGAAAGCAAATAACATAAAACATTTCTTAATTGAGGATCAATCGAGCATAGATCATGCGATTTCCGCTTGGGCTTACTCTCTAATTCTTATCGATATAAGCCAGAAATCACACAATGGATTCAAAATTTTTAAGCGAATAAATCGTCTTCTGCGGAATACGAAAAGTGTGCCAACTGTAGGAATTGGTTATGCTTCATCAGCTTCAGAAATGACAGGAGCATTTCGAGAAGGGGCATCAGAGTACATACTCTCTCCCTACTCAGACGATCAACTCCAAGCCATTTTGTTCGAACATAATCCGTTGAAAGAAGAAAGACCAAACGAACATGATTTCCCTTTTCTATTCAACAGTCCGATAAACGAGCAGGCCTTATTTGCACTTTATGGTCTAGATTACAAATATCTACACACCATTATGGAGCTGTTTCTAAAGACCATTAGAACGGAAAAACAACAACTTTCTAAGGCTACCATCGTAAAAGACTACAAGGAAGCAGCTAGAATTGTTCACAAAATTAAGCCTGGGTTTGCTATGGTTGGATTGACAGGAGTTAAAAACCTCGCAGAACATTTAGAGTTTTCCTTGAAACACACCAAGATTAATGAGAAAACTCATAAAAACTTGACTTCGTTTATTTCTGCTATTACCATGGCAGTAAAAATAATTGATCAAGAGGTGATTAGATTAGAACACTTTTTAACCAACAATAAAATTTCGGCCTAGAAGAGAGAAAGTCTGGTCCATTAACCTATTTAACCGCAATCATCCAAAATTGCCCAAAAATGAAAATCAAGTGCTTTATAGTAGACGATGAGGAAATCTGTAGAATGTCTTTGCAACACCTGATTGGGAAGATTCCAGACCTTGAAATAGTCGGAGTTTTTGAAAATGGCGAGCAAGCATTACAACATCTTTCCACCACAGACGTGGATCTCATGTTTCTGGATATTGAAATGCCGGAACTATCAGGAATTGATATTTTAAAAAGTTCGGCTCGACTTCCACATATTATTTTCACGACAAGCAATACAAACTACGCTATGGACGCTTACGAGCATAATGCCATAGATTATGTAGCAAAACCAATTATGCTTCCACGCCTGGTGCAAGCAATGCAAAAGGCTAGAATCCATGTTAACGACAGAAAATATTCAAGCAATCCAGACTCAGAGATATACATCCGCACCTCGGGAAGGTTGGTGAAACTAGACTATGACGACATTCAGTATATTGAAACAATCGGAGATTATGTTCAGTTTCATACTACTGAAGCCAAACATATTGTTCACTCAACGTTGAAGAATATAAGTTCGAAACTTTCGGACAGTCGATTCTTTAAGGTCCACCGATCGTTTATAGTAAACCTGAAAAAAATTGTCGATATCGAAGACAATACTTTGGTAATCGGTAGGAAAGTCATCCCTATCAGTCGTAGCCATAAACCGGCACTTTTGGGAAAAATAAACCTCATGTAAGAAACATGGCCTCCAATTCTGCGTAAACTCAAACAACGACACAAAAACCCTCAGTAAAAAACTCGCTCTGCACCTGTCCGATTACAGGATTAATAACCTTAAACGACCAAAATGGAATTACAATTTCACGACAAGTCCTCTCTGGGCGAGGATCAATTTAAACTGACACGAGAAGAAAAAAAACAAGCCTGGCTTTTTACTTTCGGTACTTGCGCTGCTGTATCAGTAATACTGTTTATAGCAATAAATATCTACTAGTCACGGATTGCCTGCAACAGCTTCGGAAAACTCTCTGACTTCGACAAAAACGAAGCGGCCCCTGCCTTCTTCATTGCATTTTCAATGTACGATCCAAGTTCGAGAGACAGTCCAATTACTTTTACACACGGAAACTGTTTCGATACCAAGGCAGTTGTAATCTTTCCATTAAGAGTTGGCATGTCTACGTCCATCAAAATTACATCCACCGGGTTCTTTTCTAAAAACGGAATTACTTGACTACCGTCAGTGCACTGGCCTATAATCTCAAATTCAGGATAACGCTCAAGAATAGAGCACAAGGTGTACCGATAAACATCCGAATCATCCACCATAAGAATTCTGGTGGTTACTGTTTCTCCCAAAACTTGTGGCTCTGAAGATTTTGAAACGGAATCCTTCACGGAAAAATCAGTGTTTCGCCCGAGACTTGGCGAACCGTTAAGTGCTGGTGACATTGGATTAACCTTCTAGTAATTTGGTGACGAGACACAAGAGTAGAATAAATTTGCTGTCGTGCCAATTTATAACCAAATTATTTATTGAATTTAAGTTTAAACTTCTACGCATTTATACCGTATTGATTCTAAACGTTTTCGTTTCCTCCACTCATTTTCTTGTGATTGTATCCGAATATGGTACTCTGCGACGATTCACAAATAGAGACCTTTGCACATAAAGTAGTTTGAGATTGTTGATTAAGTTCTGTTGTTGGTT
>JAHDGY010000122.1 GCA_020631555.1 Flavobacteriales bacterium
ATACCCACAAGATTTGGGAAGATTCCATCGGACAAGATCAAGCGCATGAGAACCGCCCGCCTTTCTACACCTTGGCCTATATCATGAAGTTGTACCCTAATGCAACCAATGGCTTGCCATCTCAGCCAGATACGGGCGTGGATGGGAATACAGGAGTAAATACCGGCGTGGATAATGGTACGGGGTCTAGTTCAGATGCACAAACCGGCGCTACAACTTAAAACATCATTTGAACGGTGTTTAAATAGTGTTTAAACGTTATTTAAGCGCCGTTCAAGTATTTTTGCGAGAAATAGACGTCTCGATAGTGTTAGTCCTTTAGGGTGTGTGTATGGCATTCTTTAGGACTTTTTGATTTTCCACATTCGGACTTTTTGATTTTCCAAACTTATTAGTTCAGCATTTATTTGTAAGTAATTATTACGTATGTTTACAATAGTTTAAATACACACCCATTTGAGTACAATTAAACATTTCACAGAATAAAAAATATGTCGAAGGAAGTTAGAGATTTGGAGCCGAGTGTGGTATGGAATCATTTTGAAGATTTGAATGCAGTTCCAAGGCCATCAAAGAAGGAGGGAAGGGTTATTTCATTTATGAAATCATTTGGAAATGCACTCGGTTTGGAAACCTTGCAGGACAAAATCGGCAATGTAATAATTAAAAAGCCGGCGACAAGTGGTTTGGAGGACCGAGCAACTGTGATTTTGCAAGCACATTTGGATATGGTTCATCAGAAAAATTCAGATACTGAATTTGATTTTGAACAACAAGGTATTAATTCGTACATCAATGGAGATTGGGTAACTGCCGATGGAACAACTCTGGGCGCAGATAACGGTATGGGTGTGGCCGCAATTATGGCGGTTTTGTCATCTGAAGAAGTACAAAATCCACCAATTGAGGCTTTGTTTACTGTGGATGAAGAAACAGGAATGACGGGGGCACTCGAATTGGATAAAGATATTTTAAGTGGTAGTATTCTTTTAAATCTTGACACGGAAGAGGATGATGAACTTTCAATAGGATGTGCGGGTGGAGTGGATACGGTTGCTAAGCTGAAGTATAAAGAGGAGTCACTTCCCGATCAGGCTTTGCAATATGCTATTTCAGTTAAAGGATTGAAGGGTGGACATTCTGGAATGGAAATTCATCTGGGACGTGGAAACGCCAATAAAATTATGAATCGGCTGATCTGGAATTGTGAAGATTCCTTTGGGCTGAAAGTAAATTCCATCGAAGGAGGAAGTCTTCGGAATGCTATTCCTCGTGAGTCTTTCGGGAAAATAATCGTGAATTCAGATGATTTCTTGACTGAATTTTCACGTCGAAAAGAAGAAATAGAGGAAGAACTGAAACACACCGAACCTGAACTTGAAATATCAATTAGGGAAACAAGTGGGATTGATAAAGTAATACCTAAAGACATTCAGAAGAAGGTTTTGGAGGCAATATACTCTGTTCACAATGGAGTATATCGTATGAGTTCAATCATGACTGATTTGGTTGAAACATCATCTTCTTTGGCTATTGTTAGTATCAAAAACGGATTATTTCAAGCTGAAAGCCTTCAGAGAAGTTCTTTTGAATCTTCTAAATGGGATATTGCTGCTACAATTGCAGGCCCTTTCAGATTGATTGGTTGTGAAGTTTCACACCATGGCTCTTATCCGGGATGGGCACCAAATACCGAATCAGTAATCTTGAATTGTGTTAAAGAACAATATAATATCATGTTCGGAGAAGAGCCAAGAGTTTTGGCCGGACATGGAGGTTTGGAATGTGGAATTATTGGGGAAAGATACCCTGATTTGGATATGATTTCGTTCGGACCTACGATTAAGAATCCTCATTCTCCTGACGAAAAAGTAAACATTGCGTCAGTTGGTAAATTTTGGAATTTTCTAAAGGCCATACTAATAAACTCACCTAAATCATCACTTTATGTACGGACTTGTAAACAAGGCAGTTCAGAGCTTTGTTGTTGAAAATCATGACGAAGAAACTTGGGAAGCATTAAAAGCCAAAGCAGGAATCACTGACGAGGCATTTGTAAGCATGCAGTCTTATCCAGATGATGTAACTTACCAGTTGGTTGGTGCTGCATCGGAAATGATGGAAGTTCCTGCTGCTGATATTTTGGAATCGTTTGGTCATTTTTGGATCAAATTTGCAATGGACGAAGGATATGGACACCTGCTAGATATGGCTGGGAATTCGTTAATTGCCTTTCTTCAAAACTTAAATCACATGCACACAAATATTGCGCAAACTTATACCAAGTTGCAGCCGCCGTATTTCAAGTGCGAACAACTGTCAGAAAATGAAGCTGTTGTTTATTACTCTAGTAAACGGCCAGGGTTAGCGCCATTCGTGGTTGGTTTGCTGAAAGGTTTGGCTATTCGGTTTAAGGTTGAAAATTGTCAGGTTGAATATGTTGGGCCGGGTAAAGAGGAGAATTCACACGAGTACCGATTGACGTTTTAAATTGACACTATGACAATGCAAAAGGAACTAATGCATTTTGATGACATTGTATTCATCGACGCGCTTTTTCCATTTCATGTATTGTTGGATAAAAATCTTCGTGTCCAAAGCCTTGGTAGATCGCTGAAGAGAATCTACCCTGTTGATATTGGGAACGATTTTTTTGATTATTTCGAAATTGAGCGCCCATTTAACGTAGATGGCTATCAAAAATTTTTGAATAATACCGGTGCTCTTTTTCTTATTAATTGCACGGAAAAGGAAGGGTTTCAAATACGTGGACAAATGTTTCCTGAATCAAACTCTGGAAGGATTTGCTTTTTGGGTAGTCCATTAATTAATAAGTTAAGCGACCTTAAGGAGAATAATATTACGTTCAACGATTTTGCCGTTCACGATAGTATAACACATTTTTTGTTTTCCATGCAGATGCATGAAACATCGCTTCGAGACGCACAGCACATAGGCGAGAAATTAAAAGAAAAGAACGAAAGGCTTAACAAAATTAATGTTGCACTGGATAGCTTTGTTTACAAGGTGTCCCATGACTTGAAGGTTCCTGCGGTTAATCTTAGTTCAATGATTTATATGTTCTTAGATATAGCTCCAGTTGACGATAATCCAATGGTTAAGGAGGTTGCGCAGAGAATGTCTAAGGCTGTTGATCGTTTAAACGAAATTATTAATGATTTTCTTGATCTCTCTCGTTTAGAGAAAGTTAATATTGTTGAATTGACCCAGTTTAAACCAAAAGATATTGTTGAGGACGTGGTCGAAACGTTAGAAATACAGGTTCGAGAGGCTTCAGCAACTCTTAACATTAACCTTGAGGTGGATGACTTTGTGTTTAACAAAGCTAATTTCAAGAGCATCCTCCAAAACCTAATCTCTAATGCAGTTAAATACAGGGATGCCGAGAAAGATTGTATTGTAGACGTGAGTATGGTGTCTGAGGAAGATTATATTGTACTTAAGGTACAGGATAATGGGATGGGAATGGATTTAGATCGTTATGGGAAAAAGTTATTTCAAATGTTTTCTAGATTGTATCAAGGAGAAGAAGTTGAAGGAACTGGGGTTGGCCTGTACATGGTGAAAAAAATTATTGAAAATGGAGGAGGGACAATTTCAGTGGACAGTAAGGTTGGAGTTGGAACGACTTTTACAGTACGTCTTCCGGGTCAATTAAAAATCGGAATGGGAGCTTAGCGTCATCTCCAGCCTAGTCTACACCTTGGTCAAAATTCGGGATTTGTCAACCTTAGTGCTGCCAGATTCAATCCAGATTTCTTCATTCACCAAACTAGTGCCATCGTGTTTCGATAATATTCCTAACCCTTCAGTGGACTTCCTACAAAAAACTGGACAAATTAGTTAAGCAACATTTTTGATATTATTTAGACTATTGAATTCGCAAATAGTTAGCTTTCCCAAAGCGGAATGTCTTCGCTGTCGATTGTACCATGAGACCTTTGAATAATTCAGATTGAGATTTTGGAAACTGTTTAATGTGACTTTTTAACTGGTTTCTTTTTCGAGAACTAGCAGATTGTTTTTTGTGATTTTTTGCTTTTGGGGGCATATTTTGCCCTGAATACCTCGATTATTTGACGAGTTGACGCACCAATCCCGGGGAGCGCTTTAGATTATGAGCTATTGCCTCTAGTACATGCACGGAGTGTACTTTATCAGCTCCTTTAAGCCGAGTTGTTCCACTTTTTTGAAATTATGATACGATTATTCCTTTTGTTGATCCGTAAGGGTCCGGTGTAGTGCGTATTGATTTTGGTTTTTTGACTTCTGAATTTTGGGTGATGAAAAAAACAAATGATTTGCGTAAGGAAATGAAGTTAGTAGTTTCTCAATGGCAAAATAGAGGCAAGAGTCAGCGGGCGTTTTGCAGGGATTATGGTATTGTAGTGGTCTAGTTTGTTCGGACAGTTATTTTATAAAGTTAAGTTTATTAAT
>JAHDGY010000034.1 GCA_020631555.1 Flavobacteriales bacterium
AAAAGTCACACTAAACAGTTTCCAAAATCTCAATCTGAATTATTCAAAGGTCTCTGGGTATGACACGCCTAATGAGTGGTTCAGCACTGCTGCTTAAACTATTAACAAATCAAACAAGTTATGAGTCTCCCCCAGCCCCCCTCGTTTTTAACATTAATGAACTTAACTTTATAAAATAGCTGTCCGAACAAACTAGACCACTACATCCTATTCTGAATCTTGGATTCAAAATAATTCACAAAGGCGTGTAAGGCACTGAATTTCTAGGGAAGGCGAGCTGTTGTGTGGCGTCTTTCTTGGGTTAAAGAATATGGAGGTCATTCCAACTGTTTCGGCCCCTTTAATATCTGTTGCAAGATCGTCTCCAACCATAGCTGAATTTTGTGGCAATGCTCCTGCTTTTTCCAAGGCAAATTCAAAAATGATTGGGTTGGGCTTTCTTCTTTGCACCATTTCTGATGTTATCACATGTTCGAAGTACCTATTTAGCCCTGTTTCAGTCAATTTAGCACTTTGTGTCTCTTCAAATCCATTGGTGATTATGTGAAGTTTGTATTTGGAGCGCAAATAGTCTAGGGTTTCAATTGCCCCTTCAACAAGGTTTGTTTTTGTAGGACACAATCGAATATAAAATTCACCAAATTCGTCGGCTAATTGCTCGTCTTGAATTCCAAAACTTTCGAATGCTTTTCTGAACCGGCCCTTTCGAAGTACTTTTTTTGTGATTTTGTGGTCCCGATAAAGCGCCCAAAATTCCTCATTAATTTCTTTGTACTTAGTAACAAAATCGGAGCAATTTTTAATACCAAGTTGGCTTAGGTTTCTCGATTCATAAAGTTCTTCAAGAGCTTCATGAGAGTTTTTCTCAAAGTTCCATAGTGTGCGATCTAAATCAAAAAAGAAATGTTCAATTTTCATGCATGAACCATATTATACATCCCTAAACTAATTGCTGTTATAACAATAGCCATAAGTCCACAGCAGGCAATAAAAAGAGAAAAAGTCTGAACCTTTTTTCGAGAACCGTAAAACTTTGCAATTAAGATTGAACCCAATGGGATTGAAATTAGGCTTGGAGTTAATAGCATCAAACTAATATATCCACTCTTACTCATTTTGATTCTCACAACTAATTTGTTCAGCCGGGTAAATTTCTTTTTGACTTTAACTTGTTGGTCGTTTTCCATGGCAGCCAATCGTTTTTGTTTTGCTTTAGACATGAAAAAATCGGCGGAGGTAAAAAACACCGTAAAGCCAACAGTTCCTCCAATCCAACATGTAACCACCACTTCTAGAAAGGATAAGTTCGCTTCCAAACCAGTGATCGGTGCAAACATAAATTTTACCGAAGCTAGTAAAGCGACTCCTCCAACTTTCAAAATCAATTCAATCAACTGTCTATTTTTTTACCGAAAGCCAAATCTCCGGCGTCTCCTAAACCAGGAATGATGTAGGAGGTGTCGGATAATTGCTCATCGATTGCTGCAATCCAAAAGTAAGTCTTTTCCGGTAAATTGTGCATTGCATATTCTACCCCAGTTTTACTGGCGATAGCTGAAACTACGTGAAGCTGCTTTGGGGTTCCTCGTTTTAAAAGTGCCTGGTATGCCAATACCATAGATGCGCCTGAAGCAAGCATTGGGTCCGTCAAAATAACGGTTCTATTGTCTAGCGAAGGACTGGATAAATATTCAATTTCGATATCAAATTCAAGCTCACTTGAGTGCTTTCGATAGGCAGAAATAAAGCAACTGTCTGCACCATCGAAATAGTTTAAGCAGCCTTGGTGGAGTGGAATTCCAGCGCGCAGAATGGTTGCTAATACTGGAGGCTGTTCCATTGTTTGCATAGGGGCAATTCCCAATGGAGTGTTGATATTCGCATCCCGAAATTCCAATTTTTGACTGATTTCGTAGCTTAAAATCTCACCAACGCGTTCCAAATTTTTCCGAAATCGCATGCGATCCTTTTGGGTTTCCTTGCAACGCAATTCAGCTACGAATGTGTTGAGAATTGACTTTTTATTCGAAAAATCAATCAGCATATTTTTTCTTGTTTTGGTTCAAGATATCCAAAAAATAACTGGAAAAGGAAATATTATTTGCGTCCTATTTTTTTTCGAATTTCGTACAGTTTGCTGAACGGAAATAATAAGTTGTTGGCTTGTAGTTCGAAATAGGTTTTGTCTGAGCCTCCAAATTTTTTGTAAAACGTTGCAATGGTAGGAACGTTGGATCCGCCAAAATCAAAAAAATCATATGAATTTACACAGGTGCTTATTACATGGTGCATCAAGAAATACATTGCGCCGTAGGATTTTCCTTGAGGCGTTACTGTTCCTTTGAAGTAGGTGGCAGTTTTCTTTTCAAACGTAAAAATTCCAACTGCACAAACTTGGTTGTTCTCACCAGTTACCATCAGCAATTTTGCTTTCTGTTGTTCAATTAAGCAGGTGATAAGTTGCTGTAGATTGGAGTAATTTACAGCATTCATTCCAAGTCGATCTCCGGTGTATTTTGCGAAATATTTTACGAATAATTCAGGGTCCAGAAATTCATTAACTTTTAATTCAGTCTTTAGTGCTTTTTTAATGAGTCTTTTGGCATTAGTAGAATAGCTGTTTTCAATACTTTCCAAAGGTTGGCGGAGATCTAAAACTTGAAGATTTCGCGTTGATGTTTGAAGTTTACCGGCGGTAGGTTTTAGGTCTGGATTTAAAAAGAAATGCTGCAATTTGAATTTCTTAGGAATGGCACTCAAAACGTCGTTCAGGGAATATTTTGTATTTGCGCTAGGGCCAAAAAAATCTAAATGAGCAGAAAAGAAGGGCTGGTAAAAAATCTTTATTCCTGTTTTCTTAGTGTTTGGAATTGCAAACATTGCGTCGTAATCTCCACAAATAATAGCATCCCATCGTGGTGTAACCGCACTCAAATACCAGGAATAAGAATAGATTGTTGCCGACTCACTTTTGGCCACAAGTTTGTCCCATCGATTAAGATTAATGTCTTCAAATTCTACATATCGAATCATGTGGTTCTAATTTATCAGCACTTTTTTCGAACCGATAAATTTCCCATTTTCCAAAATAGATAACAAATAGGATCCTGGATTGACTGCCTCAACACTGACAAAGCTCGTTGTACTAGTAAGGTTTGCCTGATGTACAACTTTACCTTCTAGATCACTAATCGAAATAGTGTAACTTGATTCCGGAAGCGATTTTAAATCGATCACCAATAAGTCGTCTGCCGGATTTGGATAAACGCCAAAGTCAATCTGCGCATCTGTTTTGGAAATTCCGACACCACTTGCAATGCGAAATCCAAAGGTGTACTCGCCTGACCACAAACTATCCACCTCAAAGTGGGCCCTGCCGTCTGTTGAGCTACCTAATATTTTCTTGGTGTAAAAGGGGTGGACTGTCCACTCTTTTCCAACCTCTGGACGGTAAAAAAGGACCAAACTATCTTCATGAAAATCGATGGAGCTGTGGTCTTTAAACAGCCCTACGTCGTAATATCCGTTGCCAGATTGTTTGCCATCGAAAAAGAACTTTCCTGATAGTTTTAGGGAATTTGGACTTGTGGTAATTACAGACCAATACCGGTCTGGAGACAAAACATAATAGTTGTAGTTGGTAGGATCCACAAATGAATCTGCTGCAACCCAATGCATTTCAGTACGCACCCAAGCAGAGTCTTCTACGGCAAGCTTCGCAAATTGAATTTGCGAATAATCTTTTTTATAGGTCGTTTCAGTTCCAACTACACTATTGTCCCCTGTACATGCCATACTTATAAGGTCTCCACCGTTTAAATAAGCAACAACCGGTTTCACTTTGGATTGAAATGATACCACTGAATAATGTCCGGAGAGAATAATGTTACTGGTGTCCTCAACCCAATTATCGTTTCTGCAGGTAATTTGCATTGGTACATTTGTGAAATAACTGGGAGCAGCACGAAGCCTCTGTTTGACATAGGCTATTACATCATAAGTACCATTGTTTTCAGTATATACGAATGAGTCGATTGCAAATTGGGTAAACCCAGGCTGAAAAATCCAATCGTCAAAATACGTGGTCATGTCTTGCGAGGTTGAATCAGTCAAGCAATCTCGGAACTCTTCTGCAGAAGCACTCTTGAAAGCAAATTTTTTCATGAACGACTGGCAGCCACTGAAAAATTCTTCTTCGCCTAAGTAAGTTCTCATTACGTGAGCCATATCTGCACCTTTATCGTAGCTGTGGCTACCGTAAGTGTGTTGATGCGGAATTCCAGAAACAGCTCTAAATCCTTCATCTCGAACGTGGGTTTTGTGCAGCACCTTAAAATGATTGTCGCGTACATTTTTTATGTAGGATTCTCGGCCGTAAATATGTTCAGCGAATAGGGCATCTCCACAATATGAAGCAAAACCCTCATTGATCCACATATCTTCTGAGGTTTTGCAAGTGACTAAATTCCCCCACCAATGATGGGCCAATTCATGAGCCATTAATGCTTCGTGTCCAAGACTACCACCAGCTATTGCGTATCGCGGATAGGCTATTGCTGTAGCGTGCTCCATAGCTCCACTGTTAAACGGCACCAATACAAATCCTACTTTATTCCATAAATAAGGTCCGAAGCTCTTTTCAAAGGCATTCACTGCTCCACCAAGATTGACAAAAGATTTTTTAAAATTGGTGGTATCTCCAGCCTGTGAAACTAATTTCATGGGAGTTTTTGTACCAGTTAGTAGGCTGGAATATTCTTGTGAAACCTCTGTATATTTGGACGCGGCGACGCAGGCTAAATAAGTAGGTATTATTTCATCTATCCTCCAGTGACGAGTAGTTGTATCTGCGGAAATAATTTCATCCACCAGGTATCCGTTGGCGTGAGATACGTTTCCGTTTGCGGTTATGATATGCATGTCGTAGCTAGCTTTTTCGACGAAATTATCGAAACAGGGATGCCACACTCTGCCAAAATTGTGCGGTTGACTTCCCATACCCACACCCATATTGAAGGCATAACCCGATTCAAAGAAAAAACCTCCCCACTTAGCGTCTTTCGCTGGATTTCCTTGGTAGTATACAGTTACTTTTGCTGTATCCTTCATATCCACTGAGTCCTTGAGATTTATCCGCAGCAATTCCCCAGTGTGGTTAAAGCTTGTTGATTTGCCTTCTTGCTTTACTGAATCTACGGTTAGCTTGAGCAGGTCCAGGTTAATATGGCCTATTTTCTCCAGTTTGGGAACAAATTGTACGGTTGCAACTCCCTTTATTTTAGCTCCAGCGAAGTCTGTTAAGTCTAAGTTCAAATCATAGTGAAGCACATCCACAGTGTCGCTTCTTGTATTGAAAACTTCACTATCACGAACCGACGATCTCAATTGCCTTAATTGATGTTTATTATGTTGACACAGATTCTGGCCAAAGCCAATGAGGGCGAATAAAAAGAATGAAAATCCGGTTAAATATTTCATAGGACACAAGATACGAAATTGATTTTTATTTTGTTTTAATTGCATTTGCCCATGATTGGACAACCTTTAACTAAAAATGAAGAAGGGGTATTTCGCCGTCCACGAACGATTATTATATTTGTTGAACGCGAATATTTACAAAGCACAGTTTATACCTTTTATGAAACCTTCAACAGAATTATACGATTTGATTCAGTCGATGTCGAAATCGGAAAAACGATTTTTTAAGTTATCGGCTTCGGTCCAGGCTGGACAAAAGAATTACTTTAAATTATTTGACCTCGTTGAGGGACAAAGACGCTACAAAGAAGAGGCAATTAAAGTCAAGCTGCCAGAAATTGCTGACAACTTGCCATCGGCCAAAAATTATCTCTACAAGTTAATTCTGAAAAGCCTCCGATTGTATGATGCAGAGGCAAGTGCAGAGGCTATTTTGAGGCAAGAAATCAAGAATGTTGAAATTCTATTTCAGCGGGGATTTTTTAAGGAATGTAACAAGTTTGTCACTAAGGCAAAGTCGATTGCTGAAAAACATGAGAAATTCTATTACTGGTTAGAGCTGATAAATTGGCAAAAAGCTCTTTTGGATGAGGAGTACGAGTCTGGTTGCTTTGAGAAAAATATTGACGACCTGGTTCGAGAAGAACAGATGGTGATGGCCAAGCATCAAAATATTTCTGATTTTCAAAGCCTTTGTTCTCGCCTAAATTTCCTTACAAGAAGTGGAGGGGCTTCCCGAAATTCTGAAGAGTTGTCAGAAATTGAATCGATTAGTAATCACAAGTTGATTACAGATGGAAATCAAGCAAAGTCGGTTCGTGCTAAGGTATTGTTGTTTTACATTCAGGGACTTTGCTCTCTTACTAATGGCTACTACAACTTGGGAATTGAAAAGTTTAATCACGTTATTGAGTTGCTCGACGACCATAAGTCCATCAGGCTTGATTTGATAAATATTTATTTCCGAGCTTTTCGAGGAGTTATTTATACGAACATCGCTAATCATGAGTATGTTCTAGCGGCTACTGAAACAGAAAGGTTGCAATCGCTTAAAAGAAACAGGGCTTTTGTCAACAAAGATATTCAGCTTAAAATTTTCACTTATTCAAGTGCGGCAAAGTTGATAATTGCCCAAAGGGTCGATAGTCAGGAGAGTGCGTTGCTGATTGCGAATGAAGTTATAAAGGGCATTAAAAAGAATGATGGTCATTTTAGCAAGGAGCAATTGGCCGTACTTTATTACAATTTGTCTACCGTATATTTTTATTGTCACGACTTTAAGGAGTCTTTGAAGTGGGTAAATAAACTGCTAAATGAAAACGAGTCTACCATTCGCCAAGATATCTATTGGTTTGGAAGGATAGTTAATTGTTTGATTCATTTTGAGTTAAGGAACTCTGGGATTCTGAAATGCGAAATTAGATCGATTGCACGGCATTTGAGAATTTACCATAAAGATCTCCAGGCAGAGCAGCTAGTTATTAGTTATATATCGCAATTGTATCGAGTTTCTAATGAGGCGGACAAATACGCAATATATTCTCAGATGGTTGACGAGTTGTCGGATATTTTGCGAAATCCATCTGAAAAAGTAGTACTTCGTTATTTCGATTTTATTGGATGGGCGAAAAACAAAATGGCTGGCTTAGAGGTGTCGGTGGAAAATTCTTATCGGACAGCCGTTTAAAGGTTCCCGAATTATAGTGATTGATTAGCCTTTGTCGATAATTCCAAAACTTGCTCGTATTCTTCCGGAGAAAGTTCGTTAAATAGGTAGTTGACAGGATCAGTGGCTCGTCCCTTGTATTTTACTTCGTAGTGTAAGTGCGGTCCTGATGACATCCCAGTGTTCCCCGAATATGCAATCAAATCTCCACGATTCACTTTTTGCCCTTTTCGTACGTTAAAAGAATGACAATGAGCGTATAGTGTTTGGTATCCAAAGCCATGATCGATTACTACAGTTTTTCCATACCCACTTTTCCATCCAGCGAAAAGTATCGAACCATTGCCCGTAGCATAGATATCGGTGCCGACATCAACAGTAAAATCCAAGCCTTCGTGCATTTTCATGATTTTCAAAATTGGATGCATTCGCATTCCAAAACCTGAGGCAATTCTTCTCAACTCTTTGTTTGCCACTGGTTGAATACTTGGAATAGACTGCAGCATTTGTTCTTTTCTTCTGACCAATACAATCAAAGAATCGTTTGACTCAATTTGTGCTGCAATTTTTTTCCTGACGCTTTCCAGTCGTTTGTGGGTTTCAATGATCAAATCAGAATGAACCCAATTTCTATATCGCTTGTATTTTCTAGGGTTACCTCCGGTTCCGGGCTCTCTTTTCCAAGATGGATACGGATCAACACCGAAAATACTACGGTATAAATTGTCGTCGTTGTCTTTAAGGCGAACAAGCATTTGCTCGTGTTTGGCAATGGTTTTTGAAACTTTTTTGTAGTCCTGCAATAGGTTTTCGCTCCTTCGTTTTTCTTCCAGAGCCCCCATCTTTTTGATAGTGTTAAATGAAATTCCTACAACTATAAATGAAAACACCAACCCAGGTACAAAGAAGTACGATGTTTTCAACAGCTTTTGCTTCAGAGTAAGTTCTACCGCTTCGTAGTTTAACGTCTCTGGATTGTATTTGTACTTTTTTCGTCCCATTTTCCACCGCTCAACTCCATTACCTAGAAGTCACCAACGCAAGAATTTTCCTGATTTAGATATCAATAATGGCTGGTCGATTTGAGCCGAAATTAGCCAAAATATCTAAATTTGCAAGCTGATTTTAAGCCAGAGATATGCACTTGCGGGTGTGTTAAATTATTTAGCATGAATTCCATAGAAATACGAGAAGCTTTTATTCGATTTTTCCAATCCAAAGGACACGAAATGATTCCTTCTGCGCCTATTGTGGTGAAAAACGATCCTACTTTGATGTTTATCAATGCAGGAATGAATCAATTCAAGGATGTGTTTCTAGGAAACTCTGCTCTGGATAACCCTAAAGTCTGTAATTCACAAAAATGCTTGAGAGTTTCTGGAAAGCATAATGATTTAGAAGAAGTTGGCGTGGACACTTATCACCATACCTTGTTTGAAATGCTGGGAAATTGGTCGTTTGGAGACTACTTTAAAAAAGAGGCTATCGCATGGGCATGGGAACTGCTTACCGATATTTTCAAGATTGATAAGGATAGAATTTATATCACCGTATTTGAGGGAGATCAGGAAGATGGATTAGAATTGGATACGGAATCCTTGGAGTTGTGGAAGAAGATTGTGCCGGAAGACCGGATTTTGAAGTGTGATAAAAAGGATAATTTTTGGGAAATGGGTAGTACGGGGCCATGTGGTCCGTGCTCCGAAATACATGTGGACCTGCGATCGGATGCTGAGCGTGAGAAAGTGGACGGAGCACTTCTGGTTAATAAAGACAATCCGTTGGTAATTGAGATTTGGAACCTCGTTTTCATGGAATACAATCGAATGGCAGACCGAAAACTAGTGCCACTGCCCAATAAACATGTCGATACCGGAATGGGGTTCGAGCGTCTGGCTATGGTGCTTCAAGGAAAGCAATCTAATTACGATACAGATATATTTCAGGGGATTATTGGCGAAATTGAAAAACAATCTGACCTGAAATACGGAAACGGAGACGAAACAGTAGATATAGCGATGCGCGTTATTTCGGATCATATCCGTGCCGTTGGGTTTGCTATCGCTGATGGTCAATTACCTTCCAACAACAAAGCAGGTTATGTGATTCGTCGTATTTTAAGACGAGCGGTTCGATATGGATATCAGAGTTTAAAGTTTAAGAAGCCATTTCTTTACACGCTGGTACCTGCCGTAGTAGATAAAATGGGAGGAGCATTCCCAGAAATTAAGGACCAACAGCAGTTGGTAGAAAAGGTAATTCGAGAGGAAGAAAGTTCCTTTTTTAGAACCCTGGAGCAAGGTATTAAACGAATTGATGCTATCTGTTCTGATGCAAAGAATAATGGAGTAGATCAAATTTCAGGAAAAGAAGTGTTTGAGCTTTACGATACTTATGGTTTTCCGGATGACCTTACACTTTTGATTGCCAAGGATCACGGACTGAGTATTGACGAGCAAGGGTTTGAAAATGAATTGAAACAACAGAAAGATCGTTCTAGAAAGGATGCAGAAACGGAAACCGGAGATTGGGTTGTATTGAAGGAGCTGCAAGACGGTGAATTTAAGTTTTTAGGATACGATGATTTAAATGCTGAAGTGCAAATCGTTAAGTACCGTAAGATGGTAGTTAAAGGGAAGGATCGATTTCAGCTCGTATTGAATCGGACTCCTTTTTATCCTGAAGGTGGTGGCCAGGTTGGTGATAGCGGTATCTTATCCGCAGGCGACTCGAGCATTCGAATTCTGACTACCAAAAAAGAAAACAATGAAGTGCTGCATTTTGCTGAGGTTTTGATTGATGAGCTGGATCAAACATTTGAAGCTCGCGTGGATGTAGATAGGAGACGTTTGACTACCAATAACCATAGTGCTACACATTTGGTACATCATGCGCTTCGCGCAGTTTTAGGAACTCATGTAGAGCAAAAAGGATCTTTGGTAAATGATAAATCCCTTCGCTTTGATTTCTCTCATTTTTCGAAAGTTTCGGATGAAGAGATCGTACAAATTGAGTCGTTAGTAAATCAAGAAATTAGATCGGCAATAGGGCTTAATGAATTTCGATCCGTGCCAATGGAGAAGGCGCAAGAACTTGGTGCTTTGGCTCTTTTCGGTGAGAAATATGGGAATGAGGTTCGCGTAATAAAGTTTGGTGAATCGGTGGAATTGTGTGGCGGCTGTCATGTAGAGAACACCAGTCAAATTGGCCAATTCAAGATTCTTTCGGAATCTTCTGTGGCTTCTGGAATAAGAAGAATTGAGGCGGTTACTTCTATTGCGGCCGATAATTATATCAAGTCGGAATTGGAGACTTTGAACGCTGTGCGGGAGATCATGAAGAATCCGAAGGACTTAAGTAAGTCCATTCAAGATTTAATTGCAACAAACAATAGTCGTCAGAAACAGATTGAAGAGTTACAGCGTGAAAAGGCAAAATCCGTTAAATCTGGATTGCTCAATGACGTTAAGGATATGAATGGAGTGAAATTCCTTGCGCAACGTGTTGATTTGGATGGAGGATCAATAAAGGATCTGGCGTTTCAACTAAAACAAGAGATTGACAATTTATTTATGGTGCTTGTGGGCGTTCAAGATCAAAAGGCAACTATTACCGTGTTACTTTCTGATAGTTTGGTTAAGGATAAAGAAATGCACGCAGGTAATATTGTTAGAGATTTAGCCAAGGAAATCAACGGAGGTGGAGGTGGCCAGCCATTTTTTGCTACCGCAGGAGGAAAGAATATTGATGGGGTGGACCGAGTTTTAGAATTAGCGCAGGGGTATCTTAATTAACCTTCTTAAAACCATCTAGTTTTTAGGATTGATCATTTCTAGGTCCGAAATCATTTAATGTACATACAGTTGTACAAGTTCTTTCTCGGAATGCAGAAGGACTTGTTTTCAAGTCTACTAATTTAATTTCAGAATTGCATGTTGGAGTTGGAATGTCCTAGTTCCAAGTAGGAATGTGATCCATTTTACTTTAAGTGTCCCTTCTCTACGAAGGATTACTAAAGAACTTCGCTCAATTTGAAAGTATCTTTTAATCGAACGCCTTTTTCCGTGTGCTGAACAGTGCAACATTCACTGTAATAGTCGTGCTCGAGGAATAAGATGTACTCCTGATCGGCTGCCGAATTCAGGAAATGTTCTTTTTCGTCAAGAGTTAAAAGTGGCCGGGTGTCGTATCCCATAACGTAGGGTAGCGGAATGTGTCCCGTGCTAGGAAGCAAATCTGCCATGAAAACAATGGTTTTGTCCTTGTACTTGATTACAGGAACCATTTGACTTTCCGTATGTCCGTCGGCGAAGAAAATAGAGATGTTGTTGAATGGAGAAGTACTTATCTGGCCTTCTCGAGTAATATGCTTTAACTGACCGCTTTCTTCAATCGGGAGAATGTTCTCCGCGAGAAAGGAAGCCTTTTCTCTGTTGTTAGGTTGAGTGGCTGCTTTCCAATGATTTTCGTTACTCCAGAAAATTGCGTTTTTAAACGCCGGTTCCAATAGTCCTGTTTCCCTATTTTTCCACATTACACTTCCGCCACAGTGATCGAAGTGCAGGTGGGTAAGGATTACGTCGGTCACGTCATCCGGACTAAAACCAAATTTGTTCAACGAGCCGGTCAGCGAGTCTTCCCCGTGCAGAAAATAGTAGCTGAAGAACTTGTCGCTTTGCTTGTCGCCAATTCCTGTATCGATTAAGATAAGTCGATCGCCGTCTTCAATAAGCAATGAGCGCATAGCCCAGTCACACAGGTTATTATTGTCCGCCGGATTGGTTCGTTGCCAAATCGATTTAGGGACCACGCCGAACATGGCCCCTCCATCGAGTTTAAAATTTCCTGTTTCAATTGAATACAGATTCATAGTATCCTATAAATGAATTACTTCATCGTATGCTGCTGCTGCTGCCTCCATTACCGCTTCGCTCAAAGTCGGGTGCGGGTGAACCGTTTTAATGATTTCGTGTCCAGTTGTTTCCAGTTTTCTGATGGCAACAATCTCTGCAATCATTTCAGTAACGTTAGAACCAATCATGTGGCCTCCCAAAAGTTCGCCGTACTTGGCATCAAATACCAGCTTTACAAAACCTTCTTTGTGACCAGCAGCACTTGCTTTACCGGAAGCAGAAAATGGGAATTTCCCGATCTTAACATCATAGCCAGCGTCTTTGGCAGCCTTTTCGGTCATACCTACAGAAGCAACTTCTGGCGAGCAATACGTACATCCTGGAATGTTTCCGTAATCCAACGGCTCAACATCCATTCCTGCGATTTTCTCTACGCAAATAATTCCTTCAGCAGAAGCAACGTGAGCTAGGGCAGGGCCAGGAACGCAATCTCCTATTGCATAATATCCAGGGATATTAGTCTTGTAGTAATCGTCCACTAAAATTCGGCCTTTGTCGGCTGCAATTCCAGTTGCTTCGAGACCGATGTTTTCAATATTGGCTTCAATTCCAACTGCCGACAATACAACGTCGCAATCTAAAGTTTCTTCGCCCTTTTTGGTTTTAACTTTCACCTTGCAGCCAGAACCTTTGGTGTCAACCGATTCAACAGAAGAGTTGGTCATAACTTTAATGCCTTTCTTCTTGAAATTCTTGGCTAGTTCCTTAGATACATCTGCGTCTTCAACAGGTACGATGTTTGGCATGTATTCTACAACGGTAACTTCCGATCCCATTGCATTGTAGAAATACGCGAATTCAACGCCAATTGCTCCAGAGCCAACAACCACCATTTTCTTTGGGATGTTTTTAAGGATAAGAGCTTCGCGATAACCAATGATCTTTTTACCGTCCTGAGGCAAGTTTGGTAACTGGCGAGATCGTGCACCAGTTGCAATTATGATATGGCTTGCACTGTATTCAGTTGTCTTTCCTTTATCGTCGGTTACATCAACTTTTTTTCCGCTTTTCAGTTTCCCTTCACCATTAAGTACGTCAATCTTGTTCTTCTTCATCAAGAACTGGATACCGTTACTCATTCCGTCTGCAACGCTTCTACTTCTTTTAACGATAGCATCAAAATCTGGCTTTGAGTCGTTAACTGTTATTCCATAATCATTTGCATGATTGATATATTCAAAAACATTTGCACTTTTTAATAGTGCCTTGGTGGGAATACATCCCCAGTTTAGGCAAATTCCTCCCAAAGATTCTCTTTCAACCACAGCGGTTTTTAAGCCAAGTTGCGAAGCTCTAATTGCCGCAACATATCCGCCCGGGCCACTTCCAACAACAATCACATCGTAATTCATATCTTACTTATTTATAGGAACTAATAATTGGCGCATCTAATGCGCTAAAGCCTCGCGAAATTAACAAAAAAAAGACTCTGAAAATGGGAGCTTAAAGAGAATCGGAGCGCATCTATTTTAGTAAATTTGAACTTCATTATTTAAGGATGTTTTATCAGTTTTATTTCGAGAATCCGCAACGACAGTATCTTAAGATTTCGTTCGAATTTGACCCGCACGGAAAAGAGGTTGAGGTGCAACTTCCAGCTTGGCGGCCAGGTCGGTACGAATTAGGGAATTTTGCCAAGAATGTTCGTGGGATGAAAGCTTGTGATCCTCAAGGAAATGACCTTTCAATGGTGAAAATCACCAAGGATAGATGGAAGATTGAAAGTAGCAATGTTGACAGGATAGAGATTAATTATGAGTGCTATGCTCATGAGTTGAATGCTGGTTCAAGCTTTTTGGATGAAGAACAGATGTACGTCAATCCAGTCAATTGTTGTCTGTACGTTGTTGGAAGGCAAGATGAAGTTTGTTCTGTTCAATTGCATATTCCTTCGAAATTCGATGTGGCAACATCCATGAAAGTTGAGGGCGCTAATAGGTTTACTGCAGAAAATTATCACGAGTTGGCAGACTCCCCATTTGTTGCCAGTTCACGATTGCAAAAGGAATCTTATGAAGTGGCAGGGGTGCAATTTCACATTTGGTTCAATGGAGAGGTGAAACCAGATTGGAAGAAAATTATCGATCATTTTAAAAAGTTTACAGAGGAGCAAATAAATGAATTTGGTGCTTTTCCAGTTTCCGAATTTCATTTCATTAATCAGATTACACCTTATAGCACGTATCATGGTGTTGAGCATTTAAAAAGCACTGTAGTAGCGTTTGGACCAAGCTATGATATAATGGGGAAATTGTATTCGGAATTTTTAGGGGTTAGTTCCCATGAGCTTTACCATGTTTGGAATATAAAGACTATTCGCCCTGCCGAAATGGCTCCGTATGATTATTCGAGAGAAAACTACAGCAAATTAGGATTGGTAGCAGAAGGTGTGACCACTTACATGGGAGATTTAATGCTGCTTCGAAGTGGAGTTTTTAGCGAAGCTGAATATTTCAAGGAGTTGGAAAAGAATATTAATCGTCACTTTTTGAATGCGGGGAGATTTTCAAAGTCCGTTGCGGAATCGTCTTGGGATACCTGGCTAAATGGGTACGCTGCTGGACCGCCAAATAGCAAGACATCCATCTATACCGAAGGTTGTTTACTGGCTTTTTGCCTAGATGTAATGCTCAGAAGATCCACTGCTAATGCAAGATCTCTTTCCACGGTAATGTGCTTGCTTTATGAAAGATTTGGGACTCGGGGCTACACCTTGGAGGATTACAAAGCGGTAAGCGAGGAAGTGGGAGGAATATCTTTGGATCGTTTCTTTATTAATTATGTATACGGGGTTCAAGATTACGAGTTGATTTTACGCGATTGCCTGGGTTATTTGGGGTTGAAGTTGGAAGTTAATCCAGAGCAGCCGGTTTATTATAAGTTGGGATTGCAGGGTCGGAATGGCCAAAATGGGTTTGAAGTTTTAGCGGTTTTGCCGGAATCGTGCGCCGATCAAGCAGGAATTAAGGTTGGAGACACAATATTAGCAATCAACGGTTATACTATAAATAAGGATTTTGATGCATGGTTACAGTATTTCGAGAATGATACAATTCGTTTGTCCGTGTCTTCTAGGTTGGGAATAGTTGAGCGTGATTTAAATGAGTTGGGCAAAACCTATTGTGTATATAAAGTTGAGCATTCTAAAGATCTGTTTCCCAAATCGAATGGAAATTTACTAAGTTGGTCCTCGAATTAAAGCATGGAAGATTCGACAAAAAAATGGTTTCGGTTTGTTCGGCGATTGTTGTTTGGTAAAGAAACGCCTCCTAAATTATTAAAGCTACTCTGTTGGATTTTGTTTTCGTGGGATGTTTTGATTTTGGTTGGTTCGTTAGGATTGATGAGCATGTTTCTTTTCATTCCGAAAGTGATTCAAAAAAACAAAGGCCTTAGTGATACCTTTGGGGATGCTGGTCCACGATTCTTTATGACTTTTGCTATTCTACATTTGGTGTCTATTGTTGGAGTCTTGCAGATGTGGCGTCTGCGTTCCACTGGATTCTATTTGATATTGGTCAGTAATTTTACAATGTTGGCAATGCCTTATTTGCTACTTGATGAAAAGGACTTCTCGTGGCAATTGGCTACAGCTACAGCTATTTTAGTTGGTTTGTTTGCTTCTCAGCTAAAGAAGACCAGGTAGTTTCTGGTTATAATTCCATTATCTTCTACTGCGGACAGTTAGTGTTTTGGTTGCTTGGTATAAGATATTTGGATTTTCATAGAAATAAAATATCGTTTCATCGTTAAATTTCCGAATAAGAGATTAAATAGTCGCTCCTTAAAAACTGCGGTACTCTCTGTTTATTAGCAGTAATTGGTGCGTGAATTTGGCATTTGAGGTGTTTAAAATTGCACGGTTAGAGTTATTTTGAGCTTAAATTCTTGCAAAAAATGAGAGAAAGAAGCGATAGATCGAATCAAGGAGAATTATTTCGTCCGATGCTGGTTGAGTTCATTGATATGAATCATGAATCCCTCCAGGGATAACAGAAAGTCTAAAAATAACGACTGAGCCATGTGTCGGCAGCAGGTGACTCCCACTTCTGGTCAAATTCCTTTTTGCTCTGTACTGTATTATCGAAAACTACTGTATCGGATGAAATAAGTCCCGAATCAATTTTACTTGGAATATCATTTAATGTGACGAAATCGATTTGGTTGTTAATCCTGAACGCCACCAACATTCTATTGAAGAAATCTACGTCAAATTCAGCGCCTAGCTTCTTCACCAAGTTTACGGATGAATCTATAGAACACCCTGAAGCTTCTTGGATTTCACCGTCAACCATAAAAACCAAAAACCTATCGTGAATAACAGTTGCTGCTGACTTCAATTTTTTGCCATGTGTTTGCCATTGACTTGCAAACGCTTGAAGCATTGTTGAAATGTTCTCTACCTCTTCCGAAGTTAATTGTCGGTCTGCCATGTAAATCCAAACACGACTGTCATCCGAAAAATTATCAATCCCCTCCCACATAATTCATTATAAATCTGCCGCTTCAGCAATCATTTCGGCTACATCCAATACTTTGATATTATCCTCTTTCTCGGCATTCTTAACACCATCCGTCATCATAGTGTTGCAAAACGGACAACCAGTTGCAATTATATCCGGCGTGACAGCAAGTGCATCATCCGTTCTCTCAATATTGATTTCCTTGTTGCCTTTTTCTGCCTCCTTAAACATTTGAGCACCACCAGCACCACAACACAACCCTTTCGCTCTGCATCGTTTCATTTCCACCAGAGCTGCGTCCAATTTTTGAATTGCCATTCTAGGCGCTTCGTAAACATCGTTTCCTCTCCCCAAATAGCAAGGGTCGTGAAAAGTGATTTTTTTCCCTTTAAATGCCCCGCCTGTTATCTTTAATTTTCCGTTATCTATCAGTTCTTGAATAAACTGAGTATGATGTACAACGTCAAACTCCCCTCCTAATTCAGGGTATTCGTTTTTTAGCGTATTAAAACAATGCGGACATCCCGTCACAATCTTTTCAACATTATAACCATTCAGAACCATAATGTTCTGCATTGCAGACATCTGAAATAAAAATTCATTACCCGCCCGTTTGGCCGGATCACCAGTGCAAGACTCTTCCGTACCAAGCACTGCAAACTTGACCTTACAAGCGTGGAGAATCTTAACGATTGCCTTTGTAATTTTCTTCGCCCGATCATCAAAACTTCCAGAGCAACCAACCCAAAAGAGAACTTCCGGCGATTCACCAGAAGCCGTCATTTCCGCCATTGTCGGAACCTTAATTTTTTCGCTCATAATTAATCTTCGTTAGCCCAGTTTAATCTATCCGCTTGTGCAAACTGCCAAGGAGCTCCGTTATTTTCCACGTTTGTAAACATGGTGGTTAATTCACTTGGCGATTTGGACTCCTCCATTACAAGAAAACGTCTTAACTCAAGAATTACCTCCAGAGGATCGTTGTTAACAGGACATTCTTGAACACACGCATTACAGGAAGTACAAGCCCATATTTCCTCCTCTGACACATAATCTCTTAATAGAGACTTTCCATCATCAGTTGCCTCAGCATTTTTGACCCGATGCCTTCCCAACTCTTCTGCCCGATCCCTAACATCCATCATAATTTTCCGAGGAGAGAGTTTCTTTCCGGTGGTGTTTGCCGGACACGCATCCGAACACCTTCCACATTCCGTGCATGTATACCCATCCAAAATACTTTTCCAAGTCAAATCATCAACATCCTTAGCTCCAAATCGCTGAGGAGCAGTATCAGCACCTTCAGGCGCCGGAGGAGGTTCTGCATAAGGATCGGCACTTGGATCAAACATCATTTTCACCTCTGTAATAACGGCTTCCATATTCGAAAAGCGCCCCTTCTTCTCAAGGTTTGAATAGTAGACATTAGGAAATGCCAGGATGATATGAAAATGCTTAGAAATTGGCAGATAATTCAGGAATGTTAAAACCATTAACAGATGGCTCCACCACCCTACTCTCTCCAACATCGACAAGGTTTCAACATCCTCAACACCACCGAAAAGCAATGGTCCAATCCAACTACTAACAGTAAAATTATAGGATTCTCCATGTTGTTTCAAATGCAATACTTCATCAGCCCCATTCATTATAAAAATGCAGCATACCAATACAAATTCCATGTACAGTATCAGGTTACCATCAAGCTTGGGCCATCCAGTCATTTCATCCATGTGAAATCGAGGTAACCTTAACAGGTTTCTTCTTGCAAGAAATGTAAATGTGGCCACCAAAGCCAACACGGACAACACCTCGATAAAACTGATCATAAAAGTGTAAAATCCGCCTAAAGCTTCTCTAAAAATCCTATGGCTACCAGTTGCACCATCTACCAATATTTCAATCAATTCGATTTGGGTAATTACGAAAGCTACGTATATAAAAAGGTGCAATATTGCAGGGATTGGACGCTGAAACATTTTCTTTTGTCCAAAAGCCACAAGAAGCATCGTTCGAATTCGTTCCTTTTTATTATCAGTTCTATCAATTGGTCTCCCTAGTTTGATATTGGAGACGATTCTTTTCACATTATAAGCGAACAACCCAAATCCACCAATTACCAAAATGATAAATAGAATATTAATCATTGCTTCGATTTAATTGCAGTCAACGGAATCCTTTGGCAGACACTCCTTAACCCATTTTTTGAAATTCTCTTCATCCCGAGAGTCCAATTTAAGACCCTTGCTCTTACCTCCAAATACCGAAAACTGAAGATAACGATTCGGGTGCTCCTTGATATTTTCAATGAGTCTTTGAGCTTCGTCTACCATCGCTTCTACCTTATCGATCAACTCCGGACTTTTTATCAACTGACTCAACGTTCCGTCTCCATTATTAATCTGATAGAGAATTGCATTTACTCCATTAAGTGCCGTTCGCGCTTCAATTATTGTACTCCTAATACCAGCATCAGCAAGAGAATCTGATATATCTGAAAGATTCGCAAGTACATTGGACACGTCCTGATTACTTTCCTTCAGACTGGCCATTACAGAATCAATAGACGTAAGCGTTGATGTCAGCTTACTTTTATTGTCTTCAATCAGCCCATTCATGGAAGTCGCCAAGGTGGTAAATTGTTCAATCCCCATCGTCAGGCTATCAAAAATATTATTTAAGTTATGTTTGTTTCCACCAACCACTGATTGCAGATCAACCGTAAGAGTGTCAATTGTTTCAATCACCCTTTCCACTTTAACAACTAAGGGTTTAAGCTGCTGCATCACCACCTCAGTGATTGCACTACTTTTTTTGCCGCTTAACGTATCGCCAACTGCACACAATTGTTCTGTACTGGAATTAATTTTGAGGTTGATTGACATTGCCCCAAACAAATCTTGATCTAGCATAGCAACGCTACCTTGAGTAACCTGCAAATCATCCTGTTCGATCAACAATTCACATAGAATTTTACGATCGTCGCGCAACGAAATATTCGCAACCTGTCCAACTTTAAACCCATTAACCCTAATTGGATTGGAAACCACGAGTCCGCTGATTTGTTCAAAAACAACGAAATAAGATCTTTTCTTTATGAATACGTTTTGGCCTTTCAGGTAAAACCCGCCCACCGTCATGGCACTTACTCCCACTAGTACAACAAGACCAATGAGTATTTCCTTTTTACCTTTCAAAAAAGCTATTTTTTAGTCCGGGCAATAGCGTCATCTAAGTCCAATCTCTTAGTACCTTTATAGGCAACAATAAACGCGGTATTGTACCCTAGTTTTTTCACTTCTTGCCGTTTAATTTTGGCCTCGTCAAATGTACTAAATCTTCCAACAGTATATCGGTACATCTTACCAATTTCATAGATTTCAACATTTTTCAACCCCTTGAAGTTCCATGGGTCAGTTGTCAAACGATTTCTAGAAGTGGCCAACTGAACTTTAAAAATTATTCCGCCGGTTTGATTTGAATCGCCAGAACCAGGTGTTGGAATCGGTTCTTCCTCCTTAATTGACTCATTTACCCCGTCGATTTGAGTCTTATATGTCTTAAATGCTTCAAAAATTTCTTTCGCCAATTTATTTTGACCGGCTTTACTTGCCAAGAACTTTTCCTCTGCAGGGTTGGAAAGAAATCCTAGCTCTATTAATATGGAGGGCATTGTGGTTCGCCAAAGCACCATAAATCCTGCTTGTTTGACCCCTCGGTCAACCCTCTTTAATTTGGTTTTGAAATTCTTCTGAATGTAATGTGCTAGTGCCAAGCTTTGATCAAGATACTCGCTTTGCTGCAAAGCTAATCCAATGTAGGCATTTGGATCTGAAGGATCAAAATCCTGGTATTTAGACTCATAATCTTCCTCCATCAACATAGATGCATTTTCTCGTTCAGCAACTTTCATTGCGGCCTCCGACTTATGTAATCCAAGCACCCATGTTTCAGTTCCATGAGGTTTAGAATTGGCCACAGAATTGGCATGAATTGAAATAAACAAATCGGCACTAATGAAATTGGCCTTTGTTGCCCTTTCTGCTAATCCAATAAACTCGTCTGTTGATCGCGTATACACCACCTCAACTTTAGGATAGGCATCCTTTATTAGTTTCCCTAGTTTTAAAGAAACGTCCAAGGCAACCACCTTTTCGTACACTTTATTCTTTCCAATTGCTCCGGGATCCTTTCCTCCGTGCCCCGGATCAATTACAACCTTATTTACACCAACTGGAATTTGTGCGCGAATTATCCCGAATTGTAGCAGGCAAAGACCAGCAACAAAACAAGAAAAAATCCGTTTCTTCGCACTCAGAATCAAAGAAGCATCGTGTTTCGTCATGTTCAACAAAGATAGCTACACTGTACAGTGCATAAATGTACAACGCAAATAAAACGCCAAACACTTCTTTCAACACGAGTTATTCGCTTAGTGCTGTTAATAATTTCGTGTGCGACAGGGTCAAGTAACACCAGTGCGCAAAGCTCTAATGGACTTGACGTTGAAGTCAAATACGGTGCGAAAGATTTGCAAAGGATGGACATCGTAAAGCAAAAAGTGTATTTGCACAAAGAGGCGTATGTTCACTACAAAAACATGAAACTAACCGCCGATTACATCGAAATTGACTTGAGAAAAAATTTGGCCAAAGCAAAATATGTTCTTGATTCGGCTGGCAACAAAATAGGACGACCAACTTTTAAAGACGCGCAACAAGAATTTGTATGCGATGAAATGATCTATAATTTCAAAACTCAACGGGGCAGAATTATAAAAGTTAGAACACAGGAAGCAGAAGGGTATCTGCTTTCGGACACAAACAAAAGGCACGAAAATGAACATATTCATATTAAAGGGGCTCATTACACCACCTGCGATTTAGAAGAACCACATTTCTATTTTCGACTGTCCAAAGCAATTGTAATTCCAGAGGACAAAATTATATCTGGACCGCTCAATTTATGGATATCAGATTTTCCAACTCCTCTTGGCCTTCCTTTTGGGTTTTTCCCTAACAATAAAAGAGGTAGTAATGGGATTTTATTACCAACTTATGGCGAATCTCCCGGTCTTGGATTTTTCTTACAAAATCTTGGATACTACCATCGATTTGGATCACTGAAAGAAAAACGCCGCAGAAAAAAAGGACTTCCGATAGAGCCCGGAACAGGTGATTACGTAGATATGAGTCTTTTGGGAGACGTATACTCCCGAGGAAGCTGGGCTTTAAAAAGTAATTTCAACTACCGACGCAGGTACAAAAGCAACGGAAACTTATCCCTATCCTATTCTAGCATACACACGAGTGAAAGAGAATTCCCTGACTACAACAAAACAAATCAGTTTGCTATTAATTGGAGGCACACACAAGACCAAAAAGCGAACCCAAATGGCAACTTTTCAGCTAACGTTCAAATTAATTCGCAGCAAAATTTTCGCCAAAACCTCAACACCACAACGGACAATTACCTAAAAAATACTTACACGTCTAGTATCGCCTACAGAAGAACTTTCCCCGGAAAACCTTTTAACGTCAACTTCAAAATTGGACACAGTCAAAACAACATTAATCGAAAAGTAAACCTTATTTTACCACAAGCTCAGTTTAGTCTGAATAGGATGGATTTAGCTGAAATTTCTTCCCGCGTCTTTAACGTTCAGCCAACACGCAAAAAGTGGTTTCACAAAATCGGAATTAGCTACAACACTTTCTTCTTAAATGATATTACAATCGCGGATTCACTGTTAAATCTGCATGACATTAGCTGGGTCAACAAACACATGCGAACCGGAATGCGACATAATTTAGCTGCAAGCAATTCGGTAAAACTTCTGAATAAAAAGGTAACCTTCAACCCTTCCATCGCCTACGCCGAATATTGGTACTTAAAAGAAATCGAAAAATATTGGGACGATGATATCGATGGCTTTTTAACAGATACTATAAACGGTTTCGCAAGAGGTGGAAATTACACCCTGAATGGAAGTTTCACTACCAAACTTTATGGCCTTTACGCTTTTGCAGACAAATTCCGTGGCGCTCGGGCTGCCAGGTTTCGACAGGTAATTACACCTACAATGGGGTTTCGCTACAACCCCAAATGGAAGGGCTACCGTTGGGGCTATTATGGACAAAAATTAACCTATGCTGAGTACTCACCATTTGCAATTGGTAACGTAGGAACCCCAGGAGGTTTCGAATCTGGATCTATGTATTTCAAACTTATGAATGCTCTAGAAATGAAGTATAATTCTGCGTCGGACACTACAGGCGATCCGCTTCGAACGGTGAAAATAATTGACAATTTCAATATTAGCTCTGCTTACGATTTCTTTCGTGACTCCTTGCGCTTGTCAAACTTTAATTTCGTTGCAAGAACTAATTTCTTAAAGAATTTAGTATCCTTTAATCTTACTGGTCAGATCGACCCTTACCATTATACTAAGGAGGGGACAAGAATTAATACTTTGGAGTACCTTCAAACGCGAAAATTAGGACATCTGACAAACGTAACCGGCTCCGTTGGGACAAATTTCAAAAGCAAAAACCAAAACAGAAAGGACAATAAATTTCCGGCTCATTTTGACCCAATAAATAACAACAACCTTGAAGAATTTGTAGATTATAACGTGCCTTGGAGCCTTGGATTAATGTATTCAATTTCTTACAACAGAAGAAACATCGGTACCGAAAGTGACACTGGAATATATGTTCAATCGCTTGCAATCAACGGCAACGTCAACATTACAAATCGATGGCGTATCCGGGGAGATTTACGTTATGACTTTCAGGCGAAGGACTTTTCTTACGCGTCTTTCAATATTTATCGAGACTTACACTGTTGGGAACTTGCATTCCAATGGATTCCGTTTGGGAATATGAAAAGCTATAATTTTTCAATCAACGTCAAAGCCTCAGCTCTTAAAGATCTCCGTTACCGACGGCGTCGGAACTGGTACGATAACGACGTAATTCCTCAATAGAAATGTTTGACTCTACGATTCAAGAAACAATTGAAGTGCTTAAAAGCGGAGGCGTAATTCTATACCCAACAGAAACAGTTTGGGGCCTGGGATGTGACGCAACGAATGAGGAGGCGGTTCGAAAACTAATGAAAATCAAACAACGAGACGACAGTAAAAGCCTCATCATTTTGTTAGACAATGACATTCAATTGCGAAGATATGCCAAGCATGTTCCAGACGTAGTTTTCGACATTACTGAATACTCTACTAAACCCACTACATTAATTTTAGATGGAGCATACAATGTCGCCCCTTCAACTATTGCGCAAGATGGTAGCATTGGAATTCGGATCACAACTTCAGAGTTCTGTAAGAAATTGATCAAGACTTTTAAAAAACCAATCACCTCTACATCTGCCAACATAAGTGGCGAACCAACCCCGATAACCTTTAATGAAATTTCGCAACAAATTCAATCGCTCGTCGACTATACGGTTGACCTTAAATCAGAAACGGGCACGGGCACGCCATCCACTATTATGAAAATTGGACCCAATGGAGCTTTTAGGTTCATTAGGAAGTAGGTCAACTATTTGAACGAGTCATTTGTTGTGGTACATTTGCATCCCTTTTTTAGGTGATGGGTTATGGGTATTGGAAAATGAGATTCTCTAAATTCATCAATTTTTAATTGGCAAAAAGTAGAACTTGTCAATTGAAACTACAAATTTGAGTGACTAGGAGAAATCAAAACATAGAATTCAAAATTTCTGATAAACTGTGTATTAAAATTTTTGACGCGGTTAAGAAAGCTGCCGTTTCACTAAACGGAGAATCATTTGTGATTGGTGGATTTGTGCGCGATTTACTTTTGAATAGACCAAGCAAAGACATCGATTTCGTAATTGCAGGCAGTGGCATTGACTTGGCCAAAGCTACATCGAAAATACTGGGAGTTTCTAAAGTTTCTTACTTCAAAAATTTTGGCACAGCAATGCTGAAATACAAAGGGTGGGAATTGGAATTTGTTGGAGCAAGAAAGGAATCTTATCAGCGAGACTCAAGAAAACCTATCGTTGAAAACGGTACGTTGCAGGACGATCAAAATCGAAGAGACTTTACGATTAACTCCTTAGCGATTCCACTGAATAGTGGAAGTTACGACACAGTTGTGGACCCGTTTGATGGACTCAACGACTTAAATCAGAGACGAATTGTAACACCTCTTGATCCAGATGTTACTTTTTCTGATGATCCATTGCGCATGCTGCGTGCAATAAGGTTTGCCGCTCAATTGAATTTTACAATAGACACTCACTGTTTTGAATCAATTAAGAGGAATAAAAGTCGAATCGATATTATTTCTCAGGAAAGAATCACAACGGAGTTGAATAAAATTATGCTATCGAACAAACCATCAATTGGTTTTAAAACACTGTTTTCAACAGGTTTACTAGAAATTATTTTTCCTGAGGTTGCCAACCTCCAAGGTGTAGAATCCATCGAGGGTAAAAAGCACAAAGACAATTTTTACCACACTCTTGAAGTCCTAGACAACGTTGCCCAAGTATCCGATAGCCTATGGCTCCGTTGGGCTGCTCTGCTCCATGATATTGCAAAACCAGCAACCAAACGATTTGATAAATCTGTCGGATGGACATTCCATGGTCATGAAGACAAAGGCGCCAGAATGGTCCCTAAAATATTTCGCAAATTAAAGTTACCTCTAGACGACAAAATGAAGTATGTGCAAAAACTTGTACTACTTCACCTTCGACCAATTGCGCTAACTAAAGATGAAATTTCAGATTCTGCGCTTCGCAGAGTTTTGTTCGATGTTGGCGAGGACTTGGAGGACCTCATGATATTGTGTAGAGCAGATATTACTTCTAAAAACGAAGCAAAAGTAAAAACGTATCTTCGAAATTTTGACCGAGTAGTTGAAAAGCTAAAGGACGTTGAAGAAAGAGATCACATTAGAAATTGGCAACCTCCAATTGATGGGGCTGAAATCATGAATATCTTCAACCTGAAGCCTTCTCGAGAAGTTGGAATTTTAAAAAATTTGATCAAAGAGGCGATTTTAGAAGGAGAAATTGCAAATGAATATCAGGAAGCACGTAACTTTATGCTAATCAAAGGAAAGGAAATGGGATTATCTCCTGTAAATTAGTGATGATGATATTAAAATTTAGAGTCGTAGCCGACGTAGAAGAAGACGTATTTAGGGATATCGAAATTGAGGAAACGCAAAGCTTTGAAACTTTGCACAATGCAATCCTGAAGGCGTTTGATTATTCGGGATCACAATTGGCATCCTTTTACATCAGTAATGACAATTGGGATAAAGGTCAGGAGATCGGACTAATGGACATGGAGCTCAATCAGGACTCCCCTACCATGCATACAGCAGTACTGGAAGACTTCATGATGGAGGCTAATCAAAAATTGGTCTACGTTTATGATTTCTTAAACATGTTGTGTTTCTATGTAGAATTAATAGAAACATCCAAACCAGACGCGGCGATAAGCTATCCAAACTTGGCTCTTTCAGTAGGTGAAGCCCCTCTGGAAGAAAACAGCTCAAAAGAGGACCACGTACTTACCGACGTTGAGAACTCTAATCTGAGTGCGTATGACGCAGAGTTAGAGGATATTTTGAGACAAGATGCAGACGAAGATATCGACCCGTTTGCTGAAGGATCTTTCGAAAGTATTGACGATTTGGACATTTAAAACCTCATTCCAGCTTCTAAAACAATCTTCTTTTTTATTTGTTGTGAGGTACGAAACATATAGACCGTACTATTTACCTGTGATTTTTTTACTGCTTGGCAAGTACATTTTCAACCAACCGAACAGCTAGAGACCTTTGCACATAAAGTAGTTTGAGATTGTTGATTAAGTTCTGTTGTTGG
>JAHDGY010000123.1 GCA_020631555.1 Flavobacteriales bacterium
TCAATAAAAAATCCAGAAAAATCAACCCCCCTAAAGGTTTTTAAGGAGCGACTATCTAGCAATTCTACAATTGGATACCCAACGGCATACATTAAGGCTTTCATGTCCAAAAAGATAAAGGTCACCCGTAATTTGAAATTTAGTTAGTCGTTATTCCGTATTCGTCTAAAAATCAGATAAAAACCTGTTTGTCAACAACAAACAACCCTGGCGTTTTAATATCTTGTAAGAGCAGACAGTTTTTCTTTTTACGTACGATTGTTTGTTCGCTATGTAGTCACACATAGCTCTTTGTTTTTTTTAGTTTAATATAGGGAAGAGACGGAAAGGAGAGCCGTCTCTTTTTTTTGCCGATATTGAATTATGCAATTAAACCAGAAAACAATATTGTGGGATACCCATTATGGACTAAAGATTTATGCTTTTATCCTTCGTGGATATAACCCCGGAGAAACGGTTTTGTCTATGACAGGAAATGAAGCCGCTCCGACCAAAAATCCATTCAACGACAACAAGCAAACACTACACGTAAAAATTGTGGATAATCGAGCGCAAAATATGAAAATGCCTTCGGAAACTTGCATCTAAACTATGAGCAGTACAACGAATTGATACAGCAAAACACTCAATTTATTAAGGATTGGTTGAAGGAACAAGGTTTGAGCACAACTGACCCAGAAGCTTTGCATTTTGGAATTCAGAAATTCATGGGTGATACGTTAAGGTTGAAGGGGAGGTGGGAGCAAGACCAACGAAAAGTTAAACTACCTAAAGGCCATCTACCATTTCACTACGACTACATTGACTACGAAGCTAAGGAAGATCGCAGAAACTATTTTGTTACTAAAACCCTTGCTACTGGATCGGGACAATGCCACACTTTGCCGGTTACATATTTGATTCTTGCTGAAGCTTTAGGGATTGAAGCAAACCTATCTATTAGTCCTAGACATTCCTTTGTTCAATTTGAAAATGGAGATGGAAAAAAGGTGAACTACGAAACTACCGTAGATCGTTTCCTTTCAGACCAGTTTTACTTGGAAACATTGCCAACGATGGCGAAAGCTAAGTACAACAAATTAATTCTAACCACCTTAACCAAGAAGCAAGTAGTAGCGTCAGTGTTAATTGATTTGGCTAATTCTTTTGTGGACGAACACTATCTCGCCAATGAACAGTTTTTGCACGATTGTCTGGACAAGGCAGCAACTCAATTCCCTAACAAAACTTATATCGGGGAAACTTACTTCACTCTTAAACGCAATTTGAAAATCAAGAAGGTTAACGACATCATCCGGAAGCACAAAATTTCGACCCAATCCGAGTTTCTTGCTAATAAAGAAGTGGTGCAAGCCTATACAGAGTTAAAGCACTTTGTTGAGGCGACAGAAAACTATGGTTATCGTGGTTTCCCGGAAAGTGTGTATATGCGAATTATAGAATATCAAGACCACAAAGGACGTTTGCAGCAAGCGCGAAAAATCAACACTAAATCAATCAAAAGTTTATTCATCGAGTAATGGTAATAAAGAGAGTAATCACAGTTGGTTATTTATCCATCTTAACCTTGTTATTACAAGGTGCCGTAACGGAGAGCTCCAAATTCCACTATCAGAAAGCATTTCAAGAGTTAAAATCTATGCTAGAAGACAAGGTAGAACCAAGTTTCGAAAGAGCAGTTTTTGTTACCGAAAACGCGCATTGGGATGGCAAAAGGAGTTACGCCGACTTTCAGCTTGGTTTACTTAGAAAGTTACAGGTGGTTGGATTATTGGCTGACGCTAATGATTATCGGGACACTATGGATTTCGACAGGTACGTTCAAGCTAATGGCAGATTTAAAGCCGAAGATTTATACCACACCCCAAAGGAACGTGAAAGTTTATACCACAACGCACTTGGCAATTGGGCAATTTTCAAGTATCTAACCGACACCGTGACATTGTACCCATTTCAGCATTTACCTTGTAAATATGCGGCTGACGATCCTTTTGGAATGGAGGATTGGAGAAACACGCAAGTAATTAATATCCTAGACTCCAATAAGGGCAATTGCTTTGCTTTAAGTGCTATGTACAAAATTTTGGCTGACAGATTAGAGGTGGAAGCAGATATTTGCACGGCGCCTCAGCATATTTACATTCAGCATAAAGATGTGGAAGGTTATACGTTCAACGTGGAATTAGCAACGGCAGGACATCCGGGAGATGGCAGATTACAAGCTTACACCTACACTTCTACTCAGGCTGTAGAAAGTGGAATATCGTTGCGCACGTTAACCCAAAAACAAAGCATTGGATTATGCTTGGTAAATCTTGCAAAGAGTTACGAACATAGGTTTAACAGCAGAGATGATGAGTTCATGCTACAATGTGCAGAATTGGCCCTTGCCCATGACAGCTTAAATTTAAACGCACTACTTTTGAAGCACCAGATACTGGACCAAAAAGTAACTGCCTACGCCAAATCTCATAACCTTACAAGCATCGAGCAGGTTCGTCAGAACAAGAACATTAAAGAAGAGTTTGCAAAATTGGAGTCACATGTAAAGCAACTATATGATTACGGGTACATTCAAATGCCATTGCGAATGCAGCAAATAATCTTGAATGGTTTGCAGAACAAAAGTGATCTTATCTACTTAAAAGAAAACCGCACTCCTAGTCCATTCACTACATTTACTCCAAAAGACCCTGAAGACAGGGAAGTGCTTGGAATTACCGGAGGATTGTTCCCTGAGTTTTTTGCTCCAAGGCCGAAAGAAAAGTATGGTCATTTTACGTATAGTAACAAAACAAAGAAGTTGGTTGAAATGGATATTGAGGGGAAAACAGGTTTCATAATTGATCCTGTTGCCTTTGCCTACGACTTTGGCGCTAGATTTTACAATCCTCGAACGGCTAGATTTGTATCGGTCGACCCTCTTGCACATGTCGAGCCCGGATGGACGCCATATCGGGCGTTTTTCAATAATCCGATATTTTTTGTAGATCCAACCGGCATGTTAGAAGATGATTATGGGCTTGACAAAAAAGGTAATATTACACTTCTACGTAAGACAGACGACTCAAATGATCGATTAATTGCTCTAGACTCCGAAGGAAAAGAAACAAGTACATCTATTGAAATTGATAAAGGCGTTTTATCGAGCAAAAAAACTATGACTGTAACGGCTACAAACAAAAAGCAGTACACATTTGATCAGTACAATGTTAAAGGAGACAAGAAAGCGCAAGAAATTTTTGAATTCACGGCAAAAAATTCCAACGTTGAATGGTCTCTTTCAAAGATCGGTGCTAAAAAGGGAGAGCATGGAAAAAGCATCTTAACTACCTCTCATAAAAACAGATCAGAAATAGGAGCTGGATATTTAAAGGCGAATGGCTATACTTTTAGAGAACATACGCACAGCCATCCAAACCACCCTCGACCCTCAGCTGCGGATATGAGATTTGCAAAGTCTCTGAACAAGAAATTTCCAAAAGCCGTTTTGGATATATATTACAAGGGGCGGTATATTCCCTACGATCAATATGGAGTAATTATTGATACTAAGTTACCCGAAATTAAAGTTACACCAACAAGTAAATAAAATATGAACCAGCTATGTGATTACTTAACCTTGATGCTTTTTACAGTTTTAAGCTCAGGGTACACTGCGAACGCACAAGAGCAGGAAATTTATCTAAGACATTACTCGGTGGTACATCCGGAACTAGAATCTGCTATAGATCGGGTTGTCGAAAATGAAAAAAAGTGCGACTATTTTGACTGTAGCACTCTATTTTTTGCAAACGTCCAAGTATTGAATAACATGGAAATTTCGATTTCGATTGAGTCACAATCCGACAAAAACATACTACTTGCTCTTGACCCAAATGGATTTATATACCACCAAAATTTCCTTGTGCTACTCCGATTAAATGGCGAAACAAACTCCTTGTTTAAGCCCTGTTCGGAAAAATCTAGCTTTAAATTTATCGACTATGATCACCCAGAATTTCAAAAGAAGAGAAAAAATGTTGACGAAATTTTAGTCTTCAATGACGATTCGTTTTCCCAATGGACTTTCCGATTTTCAGAGAACAAACTCAAGGTTATTGACACGGCAGTTCCTTGTTTTAAAATGAAAAAGGAACAACGTTAGATGAAACAGTTAACGGTAATATACACATTCCAATTATTAAGTTGCTATAGCTCAGAAGCACAAATAGAAGACGCCCCCTGTGTAGATAGTTTTAATCTTGCCGTTACTAATAGCCTAAGACAGTATCTCTCTAAACCAAGCCAAACTAATATTTGAAGTTTTCGTGGAGGAATCTGGGCAGTTAGATTCTGTTAGAATACTTAGTCGTTCCTTATAAAATGACTTTCGAGGGTTGTTCAGCTTCTATAATAA
>JAHDGY010000124.1 GCA_020631555.1 Flavobacteriales bacterium
GGAAGTTGATTGAGTCACCTTTTAATAAATTGAAAAGAAGGTATACGTACTAACTATACCAGTTGTAAATTCTTTTGCTAAGGTTTTTAAAATTTAAGCGTGGAAAAGAATATTTGATTGTGCTTCCTTCTTTCTACTCACAAGATACATCCAGGGAGGAGCACAAGATTTATAATGATCCCAGGTGCCAGGAGTCGTTCCTTCATGATCGTTTGTCTCTTCTTGAAGGTCTAGCAGTTCAAAACCTCTATTGATCAAACCATTTAGAATAGTTGAAAGTGTATGCTTGTATTCCTGAGGACTTTTGATTTTTATAGATTCATCTTTTAGATTTTCAAAATTCCAATTTGGATCCTCTGTCTTTATTGGATAACCATCTTGATAAGGTTGCCATAAGGGGTATCCTTTTCCTTTCCATAATTCATCTGGCTGCCATTCACTTCCCCAGGCTCCGTCTTTCCAGGTACCATGTACAAATGGATTATGAAACATTAAATCATAAATACCCCGAGGTTTTAGTACTCTCTGTATTTCATTGAACAAGACAATAACAGAAGGAATGTAATTGATTGAATAGGGCTGATAAACGATATCAAATTCTTGATCTTCGAACATAGATAAATCGCGCATATCCGTTTTGACAATGTGAATGTCTTTCTTGAATTGTTGAGCGATGATTTTATCCCTTTTGAGTTGCTCCGCACTAAAATCAACCACGGTAACCTTAGCATTGAGCAATGCGAAAGCCAGAGACTGTTGTCCTCCTCCGGAGGCTAAGCAAAGTACATTTTTACCTTTTAATGAATCACCGTAGAATAAACTATTCCTAAGGTATTCTTTAGCTGATGCTGCGGTAAGATCATATCTTGGTCTGGAGCAAAGTACATCATTTTTAGCGAGCTTGTCCCAAAGTTTTTCATTTTGCTGTATTTGCTTTTCCATACTACTTTATTTTAATTTGTTGTACATGGTAGCAACCAAAGAACTTTGTTTAAAATTCCACAGAATTGTTTTTTTTACTAAGGGCATACTTTTATAACTGATCTTCAAAGGACTAGGTTTTAGTTTTCTAAAGTATCATAAATCATATGAGACATCAATGTTCTAATATCCTGGGTCTGATAAATTTGAGTGATCATCCGCTTATATAGTTTTGTAAACGTTTCATTCTGAGCAAGATCCCCAAAGACTTCGGTAAGGCTTAGAAAACTAAGTGGAGCAATTTTAGTTTGTTGAGCAGCAGTACCTAATTGTTCTTTCTTTGCATCAATAATCTCAAGTGGCGGACCATTCTGGTCCATTCCTTTGTCACTATAAAAACACCAGGCAGCTAAAATAAAAGTAGCATATTCAATACTTCCTCCTCTTGCTAAATTATCTTGGATGGTTGGGATTAAAAACGTAGGCAGCTTTGCAGAACTTTCTGAACATATTCGACTCACGCTGTCTTTAATATTGGGATTAGCAAATCGCTCTTCTAAGGTATCTTTATACTTTTCAATATCAATTCCTTCGATTGGATCAAGTATGGGCGTCGCTTCTTTATCCATAAACATTCTCATGAATTTTGCGAAAAGAGGATCATCCATACATGCATTTATAGTTGGATGCCCATAGACTGCTCCAGGAATTCCTAATACAGAATGACCGGCGTTTAATAAGCGAATTTTCATCTTTTCATATGGACTCACTTCCGGTACAAATTGAACCCCTAAGGCTTCCAGAGTTGGTCTTCCATTAGAAAAATTATCTTCTACCACCCATTGAATAAAGGGTTCGCATATAGCAGGCCATTCATCTTTAATGTTATAAGCCTTTTCTAAATAACTACTGTCTTTTGAAGTAGTTACAGGCGTTATCCTGTCTACCATAGTATTTGGGAAGGAAACTTTTGTTGCAATCCATTCCGCCAGGTCAGCATCTTGCCTTTGAGCAAAGGCTAATAGCATTTTACGAGCGACTTCACCATTATGTTGAATATTGTCGCAAGACAAAATGCTAAATGGAACTTGTCCATTCTTCATTCTAGCTCTTAATGCTGCTGTTAAAAAACCAAAGACTGTTTTTGGTTGATCAGGATGCTTGAGTTCGTGTTTGATTTGAGGATTCTCAAAATCAAATGCACCAGAGGTGGAATCAAAATTGTAACCACCTTCGGTTATGGTTAAAGAAACAATTTTAGTATCAGGATGAGCCATTTTCTGAATGACTAAATCCGGAGTATCTACCGCTAAAAGGACTTCGCTGATCGATCCGATTACTTCGCTTTTTGAGCTGCCATCAGGATGCTGGATGATCAAAGTATAAAGACCATCCTGTTTGCTCAAAGTATCAAACATCTTCCGATCCGCTTCGCGAAGACCTACACCACAAATTCCCCAGTCCAAGTGGTGATGTTGTTTTAGTAATTGATGGATATAATAGGCTTGATGCGAACGATGGAATCCTCCCACACCAATGTGAACAATGCCTGTTTTTAACTTTGTCCGATCATAAGCTGGGCAGGAAATTCGTTCTGCAATTAAATGCAAATTTTCCTGATTCAATTGAATCGTATTCATATTTTTTGTTCCTTTCTTTTGTTGAAAAACTTCTTAAGCCGTTGCAGATTTATTTCGTTTCATAGCCCAATAGGCAGTTATGAAATAGAGTATTGTACAAATAAATCCATAGTAGTAAAACGTATCTCTGTTAAGGATATACGCTTCCTCATTTGGGCTGGCAAACAAAACCCTAGCTGCCAGAAATAGGGTAATCGCTAAGGCCGTAAAGGCAATGATTTTTAATGCTTTTGAGAAAATGGTTTTATCTTCTATCCGTTGAGGTTTTTCGCTAGCTAACTTATCTTGATAACGCTCAACTGTTTCATCCCATTTTTGAGCTTCCGCTTCCGCTTTAGGATATTGTTGTTTTGCACCAGACCGTCCTGCTAAAAGCGTATAAACTAGAATAGTGAAAATCCAGGTTGGAATAAATAAGTAATAAAAGGACATTACGTCCAGCATGTTTAATCCGAATCCAAAAACTAAGCCCAAGGCCCAGGAAGCTACGGCAGGTAAACTATTGGAGTAATCTTGAAATTTTGACCAGTATCGGGTATAACCAATTCTAGGAAAAATTTGGTGCTCCGCAAATACAATTGCACCAACTGGTACTACTAACAAACCAGCATATGTTAGTAATGGTAAAAATTGGGTGAAGACAAATGGGAAACATCCAATGACCACCATTGCCAGGCCCACCATTAAAGTCGTATCCCTACGACTTCTACTACTGAAAATAGCCTGTGCAGCAAGACCTGCCCGATAAAGATTTGTGATAGCAGTAGTCCATCCTGCCACGATAACAATTACAAATCCAGACCATCCCAGCGCATAAAAAGCTACGTCCCCCGGATCTAATTCTACAATGGTTTTGCCTAGGATCACTGCCGCACCTGCGCCCATAATCCCGGCTGCAATCCATGCAATGTAATGACCAAATAGCATCCCAGTGCTTGTTGCCAAACCATAGGTTTTCTTCTTTGCAAATCGGAGCAACGCCATGTCAATCAACCCAAAATGAGTAATGGTGTTTGCTGCCCATCCGAATCCAATTACTTCCAGGATACCTATTCCGGGTTCTCCATTGCTGTTGACTCCAGTCCAGATAGATTGATTACCTATATTAATGAAATCTGCCCAACTTGTCGGAAGCGTTTTGCCCAGGACATCTAAAGAAAGAGCAGGCATAAGTACCAATGCTCCACTTGTGAACATGACAAATAACCAAGGCGCACAGACACCTGAAAATTCTGAGACAGCATTAAATCCATAGATTGCAACGAACACAACGACTATCCCTACTATGAGTACGATGAGTACAAACCAAAGATTGGTAGGGTACCAGTTGAGTTGAGCAGGTATGTCAAAAGCAAACCGAACGGCGGAAGCGGATACCGTAACCATCGCCGCCGAAATGACTGTAAAGATGATCACATTTGCCCAGTTGTATAACTTTGACATAGAATTGCCGGCAATCTTATTCAAGTAGGTGTAAAGACTAAGTCTGGTTTCGACTGCAATCGGCGTTGTGATTAAGGTCCAGCTTAATACGGCTAAAATGTTCCCGATAAGTAAACCCAAAATAATATCCATTGTCTTTGCGCCCAGCGCCACGAAAGTAGCACCAATAACAAATTCTGTAGCAGCGACATGCTCTGCTGCATAAAGCCCTGCAAAATGTGTCCAGTCGTGTAATTTGTGTTTGGATACGGGGAGTTGTTCTTCTTGGAGGTTTTCAAGTTGTTGGAAGTCTGTTGTTTCGTTCATTTTCTCTTGCGGCAAGTTATTAGATGAAACAAGATACAGAACTTAG
>JAHDGY010000125.1 GCA_020631555.1 Flavobacteriales bacterium
CAACCAATGGCTTGCCTTCTCAGCCAGATACGGGCGCGGATGGGAATACAGGAGTAAATACCGGCGTGGACAATGGTACTGGATCTAGTTCCGATGCACAAACCGGCGCTACAACTTAAAACATCATTTGAACGGTGTTTAAACGTCATTTAAGCACCGTTCAAATGTTTTTGCAAGAAATAGATATTTCGATAGTGTTAGTCCTTATAGAGTGTGTGTATGGCATTTTTTAGGACTTTTTGATTTTCCAAACTTATTAAATCGATATCTTTTCGATTTAAGCAAGAGTTTAAATTGGTTTAGTGAATTCCATGCATCATTTTCTTTACCAATGGCGAAATAATCAAGGCAATTATTGCGAAAATAATTGAAATAATTCCAATTTGGGCGAACACTTTGGTGTAAAGCCCCAGCTGCGCCACTCCTTCCGAAACTCCTTGCAATGACTCAGCTGTGAAACCATTTATTGAAGAGGCCAAAGAGTCCATTAGTCCCGGTTCTTGATTCATGGCTTCACCATTTCCCCCAGTAGTGGTCATCTTAGCAATAATTCCAGCTATATGGTGTGCAAAGGCAGAAGAAAGGAACCACACTCCCATCATGAACGATACGAGCCTTCCAGGTGATAGTTCAGTTACTTTAGATAGTCCAATAGGTGAAATAAATAATTCACCGGTGGTAACAAGTAAATAGCCAATCAACAAGAACATCATTGGGACTTTTCCAGCGTCATTCATAAAGTTTGCACTAGCCGCGAAAATTATAAACCCAATTCCAAGTTGTAATATTCCAAAAGCAAATTTGACAGGTGTAATTGGGTTCAAGTTCCTTTTTGCGAGCCAATTCCACATAAATGAAAACGGAATGGCTAAGAGAATAATATAAGTTGGGTTAATGGAGTTAGTCTGAGCTGCGTTGATTAGGCTAAGATTTACGTTTCTTTCGGCAAACAGAGTTAGAGAAGATCCTGCTTGTTCGAAAAATGCCCAAAATATGGTAATGAAAAGTGTTAGGATAATAATCACAACAAGTCGACTCCTTTCCTGCGTCGAAACCCTGAAGCATTCATACGTTATATACACTAAAACGACTAGCAATAATCCATTGAGAAGTAAAGACATAAGACCAGCGTTTATTCCAGGAACAATAGTTGAATTTTGATTAACCAGAAATGCAAACAATGGAACCGAGGCAAAAGCTATAAGATATATGAATCTCAGTGGAGTAAGACCTAAGATCTTCTTGTTTGCCAATTCTGCCGGTGGGTTTCCTTGATTACCGTAAATATTTTGATTCACCCCAGACCAAAACACCACGAGGCCTGCAAGCATTCCAATTCCAGCAGCTCCAAATCCATAATGCCATCCATATGCATCACCTAACCAACCGCAAATTAAAGGAGCGATTGCGGCGCCGATGTTGATGCCCATATAAAATATTGTAAACCCTCCATCTCTTCGGCTATCACCTTCTTTGTACAATCCACCAACCAGTGAGGATATGTTGGGTTTGAAAAAACCATTTCCAATTATGAGAAAGCCTAATGAGATGTAAAAAATGGTTTCATTCTCAAATGCCATGGTGAAGTGTCCAATGCACATAAGAACACCCCCGAGGATAATAGAATTTTTGTGTCCAATTAAACGATCTGCAATCATACCACCAATTGCTGGGGTAAAGTAAACCAAAGCACCGTAGGCTGCATAAATTTCATACGCAAAGGTTTCTGCATTGGCCAAATTAGAGAATAGATCCTTGGTTAAATACAGGACCAATAATGCTCGCATTCCGTAGAAACTGAAACGCTCCCACATTTCTGCGAAAAACAAATAAAATAGACCTTTAGGATGTCCAAGGATCTCACCGTTAACTGGTTGAATATCGGGATCAGCTGTGCTACTATTACTCATCTTTTAATGTTTGAATGCTATATGTTTGTTCGCGAAAAATAGAATTAATTTTTGACAATGTTACCGGTCTTCAGACATTAGTTCATGCATTCTAAATTGTCTCAATTCCTTATTATTTAAACGTTGTTTACGCGGACAAATACTTTATTTTTGATGCGATTCAAAAAAGGGTGAAGATGAGCAAATTGAAAAATGTTTTTGAAGCTGGTTACTTGGTTGCTTTAGTGGTTTTTATCGCTGTTGGATGTGGCGAGAATCAACAAAATGATAAAAAAACGGAAACAACTTTAGAAGAGAAATCAAGTGATAAGATGGTAAGAGATGTGCATAGCTTTTCAAATTTTCAAGAGGTTGCTAGTAATCACATTCATTTGGATCTCACTGTGGATTTTGATAAAAAACAGCTGAAAGGTTATGCAAGACATAGCATTGATAATATTAAGAACTCTGATAGTATTGTTTTCGACACAAAGAATTTAACCATTCTGAATGTGTTCCTGGATGATCGTCGGCCGACGCAATTTAGTTTGCGTGAGGAGGATGAATTATTGGGGAAAGCTTTGGTCGTAAAGATTGAAGGAAACACCAAAAGCGTTACAATTGAGTATGAAACTGGGGCAGAAACAGAAGCTCTTCAGTGGCTCGATCCGGTTCAGACAGCAGGTGGAAAACACCCTTATCTATTTACGCAAGGTCAAGCTATTTTAACAAGATCGTGGGTTCCTTGTCAAGATTCTCCAGGATTAAGAATAACCTATAGTGCGAATGTTCAGGTACCTGAACATTTGATGGCAGTAATGAGTGCTTCAAATCCAACGGAGCGAACCTCTAATGGTCGATACGAATTTGAAATGAAACAGCCAATTCCATCGTATTTAATTGCTTTGGCTGTAGGAGATCTAGAATTTCAAGAAATTGACCATCGAACAGGGGTGTATGCGGAACCTCAAATGTTGGAGTCTTGCGCATATGAATTAGCGGAAATGGGTAAAATGGTGGAATTGGCTGAAGCTTTGTACGGACCGTATCAATGGGAACGATATGACGTTATCGTACTTCCTCCAAGTTTTCCGTTCGGAGGGATGGAAAATCCTAGATTAACTTTTGCAACGCCTACTATAATAGCTGGAGACAGAAGTTTAACAGCTCTTATTGCTCATGAACTTGCACATAGTTGGAGCGGTAATTTGGTGACTAATGCGACTTGGGATGATTTCTGGCTGAATGAAGGGTTCACGGTTTATTTTGAGAGAAGAATCATGGAAGATCTTTATGACAAGGATTACGTCGATATGCTTGCTGTTCTAGGTCGTCAAGATTTAACAAAGTCGTTGGAGGCTTTAGATCCAAAAGATACTTTTTTGAAACTTCGGTTAAAGGGAAGAAACCCCGACGATGGAATGACTGATATCGCATATGAGAAGGGATATTTTTTCTTGAGAATGTTAGAAGAGAACATTGGTCGTGAGAAGTTTGATGCATTTCTTCTGGCTTATTTTGATGAGCATAAGTTTAAAACGTTGACTACGGAAACATTTTTGAACTACTTGAATGAGAATTTGGCGGACGTAGGAATAGATCAATTAAATGTAAATGAATGGATTTATGCCGCAGGAATTCCTGATAATTGTCCAGAGGTTAAATCAGTTAACTTTGAGAACGTTGAACAGGCCTTGGCCGGATTTTATGATCAATCTCTTACTGAAGCCATGAAAACGTCTAATTGGTCTACTCACGAGTGGCTCCACATGATCAGAAATTTGCGCAAGAATACTACGCAGGAGCAAATGAACCAATTAGATCAAAAGTTTAAATTGACGGAGGTTGGTAACTGTGAAATTGCAGCAGCTTGGTTTGAAAAGGCAATTGAACACGGGTATTTGACGCCAAGCGTTGAAGAAAATTTGGAAAAATTTCTTGTGAAAGTTGGAAGAAGAAAATTCTTGATGCCTTTGTATACGGTACTTAAGTCCACTAATAATGTCGAATTAGCGCGTGGTATTTACTCAAAGGCACGGTCTAATTATCATTTTGTTTCTATTCGGTCGGTTGACGAATTGCTTGATGTTAGGTTAATAGAATGATTACCGAACGAGAGTAACTTGTCCGGAGAATTTTTTCTTAATACCTGTGGATTCTTCCAATAAATCGATAGTCCAAATGTACATTGCCTGAGGATAGTTGGCAAGCTGATCTTTCAGTCCTGTTCCATCCCATCCCGATCGTATGTAGTGGTCTAGTTTGTTCGGACAGTTATTTTATAAAGTTAAGTTTATTAATGTTAAAAACGAGGGGGTCTGGGGGAGACTCATAACTTGTTTGATTTGTTAATAGTTTAAGCAGCAGTCTTGAACCACTCATTAGGCGTGTCATAGCCAATTTCTGAGTGTTCCCTTTTGTGATT
>JAHDGY010000126.1 GCA_020631555.1 Flavobacteriales bacterium
TTATTATAGAAGCTGAACAACCCTCGAAAGTCATTTTATAAGGAACGACTATTTAATCGTTTCCGTATACAGATTCTTGGCCAAAATGGAAGAACTGAATTTGGTCCAGAAGTCAATTTTTAAATTTATCAGAAGGCTTGGTCAAATTTACCCCGATCAGATTCTTGACGAGTTTAAAGGCCTTCATCAAGAACTGTTGAGGCTGACGGATTTGCCGTTTGAGCGCAGACCATTCCTATACCTGGATATTATATCGTGGTTGGAAAGTAAAATTCAGAACAGACCAGTTGGCGTTATCATCAGGGAAAAGGCACAAAAAAGATTGCCTTAAATTTTATGTTGATAGATATGTTCTATTGCCTGTTTCAAATCGGTATGTGTATAGCCGAAGCCGCTTTGCACTAACAAACTGCCTGAAACTGCAGATCCTTTGGTTAGTAGAATTGAAAGCTCACCAAACATTAATTCTAAAACCCAAGCCGGAGTTTTCGGTAGTCGAATTTTTCGTTGATGAATTTGCGCTATAGCCTGTGTTAAATGTTCATTGGTTGATGTTTGAGGAGCTACAACATTAAATGGACCCTCTATACTTGATTGAATAGCATGAAGAAAAGCTGAAGCGACGTCATCAATATGAACCCACGGAACGATTTGCTGACCTGTTGCTAAAACGGATCCAAAACCATATTTAATTGGCTCATGCATTTTTTTAACCGCTCCTCCAATCGTGGATAATACTACACCCAGTCGTAATTTAACAACCCTGCAGATATCTGCTAATGAGTCAGACTCAGTTTCCCATAGATTTACGCAACGTGCCGGAAAACAGTCTGCTAGTGGGTTGGTCTCAACATGGACGTGATCAGAATTCTCATGGCCATAAAAGGAAATGCCTGATGCGGAAATAAAGGCTTTCGGGGAATGATTCATTTGGATCAAATGATTTTTGATCAATGTAATACCGTCTACTCTGCTGTTAATAATTATCTTTTTTCGTTTAGGGGTCCAAATTTTGTCGGCAATACCTGCACCTGCTAAATGAATGATAAAATCAACATCCTTAAGCGCACCAGACTCGATGTGTCCTGTTTGTAAATTCCACTCAAATGTTTTAACACCACATTTAGAGTTTTTAACTCTAGATAGATGAACGACATTATATCCTTTGTTAGTCAGTAGTTTGGTGAGTCTAGCTCCAATTAAACCTGAACCTCCCGTGATCAACACCTTTTCCATATCTGCTGCAATTTAAAGGTAACTGCGAACCTCTCCTAATACTGCTTGATCATATTTAATCTGCCAATGTCGAGTATTTCAATTATTCTTCCGTCGGCTCGTATCAAGCCTTCTTTTTTGAAGTCGCTTAACGTTCGAATGGCAGATTCGGTTGACGTGCCAACCATGTTTGCAATCAAGTCGCGCCTAGCGTGAACTAGGTTTGCAGCCTTATTTGCTGAAATTAGGCTGAGTAGAGCTGTTGCAACTCGTTGTCGAATTGAACTGTAGGCGAGATTAAGTAGTTCTTCTTTGTGTTTGTTAGATGTTTCTGAAAGCATGTCTATGAAGGTGCTCGCAACACGTGAATCAGACCCAAGAACTTCCACAAATTCGGATTTCGATATAAAGTGAACGATTGAAGTCTCTATGGCCTCTGCTGAATCGGAGTATTCTCCAGTATGTAATATTGTGTCATACCCAAAAAATGATCCTGATTCGATGACATCTAGCACGAGCTCTTTGCCTTCTTGGTTTCTCTTAAAACCTTCACCTTTCCTTTTGCAAGAAAGGGTAAGAATTTAGCGTTAGCCTTTGCGGAATAAACGGTTTCTCCTTTCAAGTACTCAGTGCCACTTTTAGATGTGGCAATTTTAGTCAATTGTTCTGATGTGCTTGCTGATTGTTCAGAGCCTCCCCAAACGGTTTTAAGCTGACTGCTTCTTTGCAATCTTCGCTCAATAGCATTTAGTAAATCGATTTCCTTAAAGGGCTTAACCAGATAGTCATCAGCACCGAGGTTCATTCCTTCTCTCACTTGATCAAGATCAGCTCGAGCGGACAAGAATATAAACGGAATCTTTACGGTTGAAGGATTTTTACTGAGCAAAAATATAACACCAAACCCGTCTAATTCAGGCATCATGATGTCGCATAGAATAAGATCTGGGTTTTCTGTTTTGGCCATGCTAACTCCGCCCCTGCCATCACTGGCAGTTTTGACGTTGAAACTGGCCATTTCCAATATTTCAGCAGTATTCTCTCTGACAATATCGTTGTCTTCAATGAGCAAAATCGTCTTCATATTTATGGTGTTTTGCTTTTTCAGGAATCGATACAGTAAAGCATGTTTGTATGTTTGGCTGGCTGGTGAATTCTATTGTTCCTTCTACGATGTCTAAATATCTCTTTACGATGTTCAATCCCAAACCGGACCCTTCAATATTGGCAACGTTGTCTGCCCGGTAGAACTGTTCAAAAAGCTTATGTTGGTCTTTTTCTGGTATTCCTAGACCATTATCGGTAAAGGAAATCGTCAGAATATTGTTTGTACACGATGCATCGATGTGGATTTCGCCTTCGGAATGGGTGTATTTAATGGCATTAGAAAGCAAATTACTTGCAATGTTTTTGACAATGATAGGGTCTGAAATAAATTCTGGATTCCCGTTAATGTTTTTAACAATTCTTGGGCATTGCAAATTGGCCGCAATGGCATCGTCAATTACCTCATTTAGGACTTGTTCGACAGGGGAATTGATAAAGTTTTGTTGGTCTGGATTGTCTTCGACTTGGCTTAACACAAGAATACGGTTCAGAATTGAGATCAGGTCGTCTACCGATTTTATTATTCGTTTGACATGTTTTGAACGTTGCGATTGTTGATTTTCTTGGGGGTACTTTTCGATTAATGTGGCTGACGAAGAAATTGAGTGCAACGGTGTTCGAAATTCGTGAGAGACAATAGATGTAAACCTTGACTTTAAGTCATTAACTTCTCGTTCCTTAGCCAACGTGCGTTGCATTTGCTTAACGATTAAAGCTTCTTGCGTAATGTCTATTTCAACAACCAAGATTTGCTTTGTTTCGCCTTGGATGTTGAGAGGAGCTAGCTGAGCTGAATAAGTTTTATCGCCTCGTTCGAATTCAATGGTAGCGCCGGCATCTTTGTTGGTGGCTTGGTCCAAAATAGATTTTACCTTCTGTTGAGTTTCCGTTGGTAATTCGCTTAGATAATTGTGGCTTATTATTTAAAATGGATTGGTATATAGGTTGTTAAATTCTTTGCCCATGGCAAATATGTAGTTAAACTGTAAGTCAAGGACGTTGATGGTGCCTTTCGAAAAGTTTTGCGCTATTTGTCGGTATAGCTCTTGACTTTCCTCTAATTCAACGCTACGTTTTTTTAATCGGTCAGCTAAAATAGTATGGCTGTTAAAGGCAAGGAACGTTTTCAACAGGTACATTACCCAGAGTATCGTTGTAACAAATCCAATAAATAAAATGACCAATTTATCAACGGGCTGATGTTCGAGCAGAAACTTATTGGTCGGGAAGCATGATATCAACCATGGGTTGTGATTTATTGTAAATGAGGTTAGATGCTTGTAATAAGAATTGATCGGGTCTTTGGTGGACGTGATTTTAGAGTTTTTATTAAAGAATACTTGGCTCTGGTTAGTTGTTGTATTGTCAGTAAGCTGGACGGAAAGTAGGGCTTCCGTGGATAGGCTAGATTTAGGTGCTATTAACGGCTTTACATCTACAACAAGCTGAATAATATGGTGTTGCTTTCTGCTTGCTAGCGGATATAATATATGAATTTCTTCGAATTGGCTAGATTGTGACTTCGCATTACCAAATAGTACAATGTTGTTCTTTTGAAGAGTCAGGTCAAATTTGTTCACTAATTGGGAATCCATTATTAGCTCTGAACTGTTTATTGCCGGATTACTGAATAATGCGAAGTAAATTGATCGGTTATTTTTAGGAATGGGCGTTTTAGAGTGCTTTAGCTGAATAAAGTTGGTTTTTTTAATAGCTGGGTTTGATTTTAACATGTAATCCGTGAGATTGATTACTATATGCGAACTGATTTTTTTGGTCGGATGAGTTGTGCCATTTTTTAATTGCTGGAATGCAGTTCAGAATTTGGGAAATCTCTCTTTTAATAGAGTTAGCTTTCAGAGTTGCTAAATTTTCAAATTTAGAGTGGTATTCTAAGATAAAACCAAGCAAAAAATGATTTATTTGCTATGCTGACAAA
>JAHDGY010000035.1:0-19086 GCA_020631555.1 Flavobacteriales bacterium
CCCGCCATGCGCATACCAAAGGGGTAGTAATCTGCATAGTTGATGACATTGGCGTTAAAAGCAACTGTTTTATTCTCTTGTAATCCTGTTCCCACGACCTCAAAACTACACAAATGAAAGTATTTATCACCATCTTCTTTCGGTTCCGCCCTAAAAAACTTCACTATGACGTAATCACCCTCCGCAATAAAGGAATAGGTTTTCATTCCACTTCCATTAGGCCACCAACCTGTAATCACCTCTGAATTAGTTTTACCTGCCTGACACGACCTGACCTCAACGCCGACACTATTACCCAGTGTATTAAGATCAAAACTAAGTTTATACTGCTCCCCGGCTGTTGTATTGACATACCGTAGCACACCTTGCCATTGATCGTCTGTAGCAACTTCCATACATTGTTCTCCACTTAGTATGGACATCCAACGAGCCCATTTGTTTGACTTATACCATACATCGAAATCTGGATCCGTTGATGCCAATCCATCTTCGGATTTGAAACCATTAGTAAAATCATTGGAAATTTTACCAACCGTACTTTCCACAGCAATTTTCTTATCCGTAACTACCGACATTACGTTACCAAGATGATTCGACAATTCAAACCTCCGGTCGCCGCGATTATTGCTATACGCATTCCGTTCAACTGACTCTCCTACTTCCCGAATCACAACATTATCCAATCTAAAGAACTTGCTAATTGGCGAGATACCATCAACCCTGGCAAACTTCACACTACTGATCGGACCAGTTGCCGTGAACTGAAACGTTTTACTTTTTACCGAACTGTTTCCAGAGAATGGATAACTTTTCGATTTAAGCAACTTACGCTTATTACCATTGTTCGGATCGTTAATCGCCATAATCCAAAAGTTCTTAACAGTTCCTGGATCAATATCATAGGACACCTCATACTTTTTGCCAGCCACTGTTCTAAACATTGGGGCTATTCCAGCCCAAGGTCTTTTTGAACTTATTACCAGACATTTTCCATCCATACCAGGCTGAACATAAGCTTTACTCATATTGGTATGCCATGAATTTATATTTTGTCCTGCCTTTTTTTTAAAAACATACTCACTTTGCTGAATTGCTGAATTAAATTCTTCAACCATCGGCAAATCATCTAGCACCCTTTTGGCAGCTACTACTCCCAACCTTTTGGAACCATAAATATGATGTTCATCTATGGTTAGCACATTTGGCATCTTCTTGTTATCGAAAGAATACGTCGCCATAACATTACCCTGAGCGTCACGCACGTAATACGTTCCGTTGACTATCCTACCTGTGGTAGGGTCTTCAATTACTTTTCCTACCCTATTTTGCAATCCATCGTATTCAAATTTTATGTCTTGTTTTTTACCATTTACCTCCTTATGAATTGATTCTACCTTACCTGATGGCTTCCACCGAATGATTGAGATTCCTGCTTTTTTATCCCATTTAAGATTACCGTTGGCATAATACCCATAGTTACCTTCTTCTTGACTCTTAAGGTCATCCAAGTCTTTGGTTTTAGATTCATCAACCTCATCATGAACATAGGCTAACATGTTAGTAGCAAATTCCGGATTTTCATCTTCGGGGTCAAATGGAATTAAATCATTTGATACCGCTGACTTTCGCTTGAAATAATGGTATTTCAATCTATCCATGTCCTTTCCATTTTGCGTCTTCCTCGAAAGATTCATGATATTTCCATTCGGATCGTAATTAACTTTAACTCCATACGTATCAGATTCCTTAAGATCCGAATACCCTCCAACACTCGCTGATAGATGCGAATGCATTGACTTCAACCTGTTTAATTGATCATAACTATACTGGTTAACCATCAACGGCAATGGATTCTCTGCTTCGTCCTTCAGAGCAACAGCCATTTGTGGAATATTTCCGTTGAATAGTTCTTTCGTTTTTTCAATCGGCAAATTGGTTGACAAAGCATTGGTGAAATCCTTACCAATTGAAGTTCTGGCTTTATAATCGGTTGAATTGTACCCTAAAGTAAATCCAAACACATCAGACCCCAACACTCCATTGCTGGTAACCCCGACTAAACCATCCCTTCCAATGTCTTTTTTTGCATCCAGAACATTGGTGTTTACCCCTTTTAGCCAACCTTGAATCGTATAAACATTGTCTATTCCCTGTACTTTATCCTGACCAATTTCAGTTCTGGCAAGCGGACCGTGATCGTAATAGAAGTAAGCCCCGTCCTCATTCCAAATTATCTCATCCTTTGACGTATAAACGTGTGTGATTCGATTATCTGCATCGTACTCGTAACGATGATGGAATGCATCCTCCTCGCCTTTTTGATAATCAACTTGCAGCACATTTCCACTAACTAAGTCATATTTGTATGCCATATGCTTAAACTGATGCCCAGCCTTGGCAATTGCCCTGCTCCTATTTTCCTGCACCAATTCGGCAACATTTCCATGAACATCGTAGGAATAATGCGTGGCTCGATCGTAATCTTGCTTATCCATTGCACTAGGCACTCCTTCCAAGGAGGAGTGTTCATCTTGCGTTACCCGAACTATTCTATTTCTTAAATTGGATTGACCGGATCGGAATAAAACTGGAGATTCAAAACCATCGAGCTCGTCGTAAAATGTTTTTGTAACATGATCAGCTCCTGTGACACCCAGCCATGTTCCATTGTACGGAAAGTCAGGATGATTTATTTGGACCTGGCTTGTATTGTCTGGCTTTTTCGTGCTCAAAACCTCGCCAACTTCAACAATTCGACCCAAGGCATCGTATCGTGTATAACTATATTTCAAGGATTGGTTGGCCACCCCATTAGTATTGCCTTGTTCAGCATTTTGCGAAACAACCAGCCTTCCCAAAGCATCGTACCAAAATTTGCTAGTTCCACCATCAGGCGTGGTCTGCTCGGTAAGCTGATTTAGTGAATTGTACTTATAAGTTGTAAAGTAATTGTGTTTGGTGGTTGGAACGCTTGACCGATTCTTGCTGAGCAACGCTTTTTTGTATGCATTCCTCAATGTTGTTCCACCGTACTGCTGATCCAAATCCATCCTATCGACACCTCGTGGAGGAACCGTTCGCACCAAATTACCTCCTTGATTGTAGTAGTACAGCGTGTAGTGGTATTCCATATCCTGGGTGGTATTACTAAAGTTCTCAACAACGGAACTAATGCAATGCTCCACATAGCGATCCACAAAATTTTCTTCCAAGTCATTGATGTACTTCTCGTAGGCAACTTTAGCATTATGTTTTGCTTGGTTTACCATAAATTCTGTACACGGGTCTATTGCCCGTACAGACATAGTATCCATATCAAATGAATGACAGATTTCTAATTTTCTAGATGAACAATATTCTGCAATATCTGTTTCATAAGTCTTCAGCATACCATCATCAAAATGAACCTCTCTATCCACAGCTATATCCTTCATTCCTAACATTTTGATCTGTGTTAATGGACCTTCAAACGGATTAGCTCCTAGCACCTCAGGACAACCTACACATCCGCCGCCGGAGTTTCCTCCAGTTGAGGATTTTTCATTGATCGTGCGTACAGAGTTTCCCAATTCTATAGCGGGCATACTCCGTTTCATAACAGCTTCAATCACCAAAGTTTCATCAGCATGGTGCCCGTGGTTATGGACGTAGTTCTTAAAGTAAGAACCGGCACGTACACGCTCTTCGTTATCAACTTTTTTCATAACAGCTTTTTCCCAAAAAATAGGAACTGCAGTTGGTCTTTCCCCCAACTTGCCAAACTGTTTTATGAAATCTTCAACGCAATTTAAAGTATACCCCCCAGCTGCCATTTCAGCCAAACTCAGATATAATTCCTTGCTTGGATCCGATTCAACGCCAAGTACATAAAGTTCAAACTGTTTAGTATACAATCCATAATCGCCTCCTGCGAACTCAGCAAAATCAACATAAAACGGTGAATGAATATCTGTTACATTCCATCTTTTCAAATACTCCGCATACTGCCTATAATGATATTGAAATCTACCATAGCAAAACAAATCCTTTTCAACAATAACCCCAGGCAGATTTAAAGCAATATAATCTTCGTAAGCTTCATTACAAGAGATCGGATCCGGAAGATCCGGAATACATTCCTGGCAGCCAACTGATTTAATAGAAATATGATCGTAAGCAGCGCATATATATCGACCTTTTTTTAGAAGGTCTGGATTTTTAGTAATTACCTTGGCGTAAAATTCAAGTACCTCGGATGATGCTTTTGCAATCCAACTGGAACTGAAATTTTGCCATTTATTGGTCTTAAGGTCTTCTTTAGTAGCACTCCAAATCACCTCACTTCCAATACGCACGCCAATCTCAACTTCAGTCTGATCATCTCTCCAATAAGGGTAATCTACATGTAGCCTCCAAAAATTCAACTTGTAAAGCATTCCTTCTCTAAGGCCGTTAACAGGAACGCTTATTAAAGGTTTCATACTTTCATTATTGACCTTAGACAGACGAATAGAGTGGTGTCGATACAGAAATTTCCCACCTGCTGGGGATGGACCAACAGAACTTCTTGGACTTCCATCTGAAATACCATCAGTTCCGACAAACTCACCGGATTTCGATTCAAAATCCATCACCCATGAACTTTCTTCCGGAACTCCATTCGGGCAACAGTTGTACATAAGCAATTTCTTATAATCGCATTTGGTTTTTTTCGAAACTGATTCAACCCCTTTACTTCGAACTTTAAATTCTGTTTCTATGATAAACTCACCATCGGACTGAGGATATACCTTCCAATCCAGAATTTTGGAAACTTCACCCAGCTTGAAACTTAAATCTCCCCAATTGAAATCAATCGTGGTTGACGGAGCCGGACCGATTAATTGCCCGTCAGTCCAAAAAATATGTTCTATTTTTTTTACCTCGAAAAACAACATTAATACGTCATAATCTTGTGGGGGGAAATACTTTGATTCTAAACCATATGCTGAATTGCTTTGGCCAAATTCACCAATTTCAATGAGTTTATTTAACACCGATTTGAGTTCCAAATGAAGTTCCGTCGGTTTACAATTAGAGTATAGTTCTGAAGCGGACATTCCCGACAAATTTTCTGCGTCCGAAATGGCAGTAGTAGGACCAGAAAACTCTTCGCACGTAAAACTAACGCATGTTTTTCCTTTTACGGCTACCTCAATTCCTGTTTCATCGTCGTCATAAATATTTGGATCAACTACGAAAATGAAATTAAACTTGCCCTCCCCTGGCGTCATCATTTGCTGTACTTTCAGAATCTTCCACTGACTCGCGTAATTACTCCAATCATGTTGAAAATAATCGGCCAATTCTAATTGCATCCAATCACACTGGAAACCATTTCCACCATCCGGTTTTAACTCAACTTTAAGTGTTTTGCCTTTTACGATTGGATTCCACGCGGCCTGAATATATTTATGATAAGCGTTTTTATCCAATGATAGATCAACCCCAGAAAATGCCTCGTACAAATTTCTGGTGAACTCAGGATATTCTTTCAAGTAGAATTTTGATGTAAACTTATTGCTCTTTTCCTCTGCCAACGCCCTTAAGAAATACTCCAATTCAAAAAGTACGGGACACTTGCCAGACCATTGATAGGTGGCCTGCCCTGTTTCCTGCACAGCCTGATGAATACTTATATCGTTTACATCTCCAACCGGATTAATTGAACTTGGCCACCGCACTTCTTTCCCAACATAATTCTGCTGCACGCTAGTATTACAAAACTGCATTTGCAGCATATCGTAAACTTTCTGCTTAGTGGCCAAATAATAGTTTTTGAACTGATCCCAAACTTTCTGCTTGGTCTTATCATCCAAAAATTCAAAATTCGGTATAGACGGCTTTACTTTTGGACCATTGTATTGCGTCCCATTGACTATTGTATGAGTTGCAACATCCAACATCGATCTTCCTGTTTTTTGAAAATCGTCCAACTCATTTTTCATCCAATCATTTGCAAAAGCCTTGTAGGTTTTACCACCAACCGGCATTTTTCCCGACCTCATGAAGGGTGTACCGTTCTTAAAAAATGGATCGAACCAAGCAAATTTATCTGGGTCTGCTAATCCGAACATTGGTACCCAAACGTTTTCAAGAACGATCCATCCCTCCTCATTGTCTTTAAGCGTCGAAACTCTCAATGCATTATCAAACGCAATATTGGAGTAAGCTAAACCACCATGATACGGTTCTAAATGAGATATGCACCAATCGTACTGACAATATTCTGGATGGTCTGTAACCAGTGCTTTGGCCCAGCTGTCTTGCCATAGGCTAACCACTTCATTTAGTGTTTTCAGATTGCCTACTCCCGTATAATAGCTATCTCCATCGTAGTAAACTGGCCCATTGGGACCTACTTTCGAATTGGCCACTGCAGGTGTAAACTTCTGTCCGTCAGTTGTAGTAAGCATAATTTTCATGACGGCTCCGTCAAAATCACGAAAGTCTTTGCTACGCCATGCTCCATTATTATAAACCGAAGTGGGGTCATTTCCTGTGATATCAGCATATTGTCCAAAAGGAGGAGTGACATCAGACAACATCGCCAAGTAACCTGATTCACACATGTTTTTCTCTTCACAATCCTCCGTACACAGTTCCTCCGCAAGCTTCCATTCTCCCTCACTGAAATTTTGCGAAATACTAGCGTAATTGTTGTAAAAACCATTCCATCTGGATACGCTAGGCATTTCATCGTACTCCCAATTCCATTCGAAAGTTTTTACATCTATGTTTCCTTTTTCCAGAACTTTTTTCAAACATGTTCTGCAGTCTATATAACAATCTGTAGTATCGATTAGAGCTAATTCAACTTGCTCAAAATCCGTTAATGTTCTGATGCACCCCCTTTCCTGCCCCCTCGCAATAAATAGCTCGGAATATTTTAGTGCAGCATCACGATCAACCTTAATTTTCTTAGATAAAGTGTAGGTACCAATATCCAGTTTAGCGCGCAACTCTGCTGGCGGCAAGGTCCAATTACCAATTGCACTGGTCTCATGAACTTTATAGTTAGCAGGAACAAACAAATTTTGCTGGACATAAGCTGTTTCCAGCATTTCGTTACCACATTTATCCTTAACGTTGATTTCTAAATCAAATGCAACTGGATAATATCCTTTTGTACATTGATCGTAAAGAGGAGGACACTTCAGTCCATACCTTAAAAGATTCTCTTGATTAGCGACCGCTGAATTTAATTGCCTAACATGCTCAAGACCATCTTTTACACCGCCAAAAGTTCCTGTTGAAATACGCACATTTCCGTCATCCTCGCTATCTGGCGAATCCTGATCTAGTTTATCTAGTAGATCCACCGTAAACTCCTTTTTGTACTTATCTACCCCAGCTTTACCAAATTCGTCACTCACCTCTTCTAGCGCATTAGGATTTTTACCCGCCAATGCAGTCGCTATCGTCCGGCCCTGAGGATCCAAATAAATAACACTAACCTGTCCGTTTGGATCAACAACCATATTTTTCTTGTACCTCGAAGCGTGACCCACATCGTAACCAAAAAGTCTGGCCAACTCCTCGTAATACGGAGTACCATAAAAATGTCGTGTCTCTCGACCAGAGCCTATAACATCGTAGATTCCGACCCCACTTTGGCTTTGAATTCGCCCAGTATTATCTGGTTCATATTTAACCTGAGTAAAAGGATAACCTTGAGCATCCGGAATGTTGTCTTGATGAGAAAATTGATTTTTGGAAGGACCGTAATACTTTGCGCTTCCTGACTTCACACTCATTGCCGAAGGTTCAGATGAGCAACCAGAACTAACTACATCGAAATCCTTCCAATTGTACTGCTTCGAACTTACTTTGCTTAGATTGTAGTCCTTGTAATACTTTAGCCTTGTCTGTCCGGTTGGTGTTGGCAATACTTGAACAGATCCCCTTCCTTCATGATCGTAAATGGTTTCTCCAACCACGGTTTGCCCTGTTGTATTCAAACGGGTAACACTCTGGCGGTTTCTCCAAGAACCATCAAAATAACTAATAACATCTTTTCGCTTTCCATCCTCGGCAAATTGCCCGGTATACTGCCAATTCATTTTAGAACCGTGGGACTCTGTAAGTTTAAATTTATGATGAAACTGTTCGACATTTGAATAGTGATCTGATTCATATGTCCATCTCCCTATCAGCTGGTCCATAATTTCTGGTCCTTTCTTTCCAATCCCCCTTAACCTATAAAGGATGTACCCCTTTCCATAAACATTTGGAATCTTATAGAAAAGATCAGTCGTGCGAATTCTAGTGCAGTTTTCCTTAAATTCTCGCTTCGTAAATTTGATTTCTTTCGCAGGTATTTCGACAACTTTGGCTTGTTCTTTAACCCATCCGTAATTATCAACGTAAGTCCATTCCAATTCGTAATACTCGGCCCCAGCAATTGGATTCCAAACACACAAAAGTTCTCCTTTGTAATTTATTTCACAACGCAGCTGCCTAGATTTCTGAAAATTGTTTACACCAGCAGACCAATATCCTGTAGGTATTGGTTCCTCTGATGTATTAAAATCAAAATACCGCTCAACGACGTACTCGCACTTTAAGTACATATTCGCTTTTACTCCAGCTTCGTTGCCTTGCTCATCCTCAATGGATAAAATCTCAACGTCGTAACTAAAAAAGCCTTCCAACTCACGAAGGTCAATACTTCGTTCACTTATGTTTTCAGGTTGGTACTCTATGGAGAGTTCGTACTCTTCCGATTTCTGGCTTAACAGCTGCCCGCTATTGTTTCTAGGGGTCAACTTCAGCTTGACAGTTCTTTCATATCCAGCTAAGACTCCAGTAAGCTGGTTTAAGTCGGTTCCCAGTGAAAATCGCGCCTTTACCAACCGATCTTTCCAGTTTGTATTTCCCGCTACAATTTTCTCAAATCTGCGTTCATCAAAACGCACCACACGCTTGCTTATCTCGGTTCCTAATAGCATGATTTGCGTCTTCTCCTCGGCAGCAAACAACCCCGTGCACATTAGAATAGCAAGTGCAGCAATTATTCGTAATCTTAACATACTCACGGCTTTCTCTGGTCAATAACTTCGTAGTTGGAATACTTAGGGTTTGGAACGAGTTCAGGTGTGATGGATTTGAAATATCGCTTAGTTGAAAACGTAGATGATGGAATATCAGAATTGATTTTTACATCCTGGTAAATGATTTGCAATCTTGGAATCGCAATATCCCTTTCCCTTGAAGACATGTTGAAGTCCATTTGGTAATTGTAGTACATCACCAATTCTTTGATAAAACTTGTCTCGGAGTCAATCTTAATATCAAGTTTGCCAATTTCTTGAGCCAATCCTGGCTTCACAAATAGTCGGTATACACTAACATTCCCAACCCTATTAACCACGACCGCTGAATCACACATATCAACAACACTTAACTGCATTGCTTCAGCATAATTAGGATTCTTTATAACTGGATTGGCTACAATCATTCTAGAGGAATCATCTACCATTAATTGCATTTCTGCATTTTGCAATTGCGTCACTCCCATTACTCGCATTGAGCTGTACTCCCCTTTCATATTGAAATGACCACGACTGGTCTGAACCGGTTTTGTGGAATTTCCTTTATAAACATTGTAATCCAACGCCATGGAAATACTCTTTGCATTTTCATACTTGGCTTTCATTTTATCAAAAACGGATTGAATCTCCGGGTCTATTTGTCCCCAAGTTGTACCACATACCATGGTCATCAGCATGACCATTACCACATTATGTTTTATCGGCAAAGCCGACCAATTTAAACTGCGCATTAATGTCCCTTTTTAAATAATTCTGTTCGTGATTCTTGTATCGTTACAATTCCTCGTTCTGTTTCCTTCTTGATTCTAATCAAGTTACCCGCTTGATCGTATTCATAAAAAGTGGCAAAATTTCTATCGTCCAATTCAGCACTGAGCTGCAACGTTTTATTATCATAGGTATAAGACTTAAAACCTGCATTAAACGGGTGAATTCTCATATCATCGAAATAGATATTGTAATTTAAAAAAGGATGCCCTCCGATTGTGAATTTTATCAACTTATCGGCTCCGCTATTGTCACCAGGAATAATAAAAGTTCGATCTACCTTTTGCCAACCATCAATTATTGGACTTTTCGCAATCGATTGGATTGGAAGCTCTTGTGAAGAACCATCGGCTGTTATTATTTCAATCTTCCTGAAAACATCTAAAACATTTGCCAGCGGCGAATTGCTTGGATTATCCTCTCGTATCCAATAACTTATAACATACTTATTGCTTTGAGCAACTGGACTCTCCTGAACACCAACATTGAATCTAGTATCATAGGTTTCCGGTCCAAATAAGCCAAGGTCATCATCTGCCTTAAAGGTATAAGGTGCATTATCTTTTTCGGGAAAGGTTGGCTTTGTCTTCAAACTTCGTATACAACTTGTTTCTCCACCCGAAACTAGTTGCAGACAATGCCTACCAGTATGACCATAATTACTAATGAACACCTTATTATTTAGCCCAAACTCGAAATGATCTTGCTCAGAACATTCTGCATCGCTACCTCTCGTTCCTTCTGATTCAGGTGTTTTCATCATCAAAGGCGATGGTCGGGTAGAACCATCATTAAGAATAGAAAAAGCATTTACGTCTTCAAACCCTAACACAGCAATTTTTCTATACGTCGCATTACTTGCGACTGCCACTGGTTTTGTCCCGTTAAAACCAAACAGCGCAGCAGAATATCTCCCCAGTCTATCTCGATTTTCCACCTCTGCCCCAACCGGATGGAAATTCGTGACCTCTGAAGACCATGTCCAATTTTCATTGTCTGATCTAAAACCAGAACCGTAACTCTGCCAGAATGGACTAAACTTAACATAGCTTCCATCTGCCCGAACATGTTGATCGTTCTTCCCAGTATTGGTTGGTTTTTGCGTCCTCTCAACCAAATACAATGAATTACGACTTGGCCTATAAATACCACGCATGGCTTCCACGTAAGGATTAACAACATCGCCAACCTGCGTACCACATTTTTTTGGCTGGCAAGGAAGTTCCTGCTCCCCACAATTCTTATCAATTGGCCTCCACTTCAACATTCTTAAAGCACCATTTACTTTGTCACGTGCAATCAAACGATGCGTTAACAAACCAGATTCCACTGTGGATCCAGAATATTGAAATGAAGACAGGTTTTTAATATGCTTTTCCCAATCATCCACCGGCTCAGCAAAACGAGTGAATACAAGTTCATATTCACAATAACAGGTCGTGCGATTTCTCGAACGAATATTAAAAGAACTTCTTGATTTAGAAGTTCTTTTAGCACTTGTAACATCATCACACTCCAATGGATAAGGTGGTCGGTAAGATCCACGAAATTTTAACCCCCAAGTCCTTCGATTTGCACCAACATCGACTCGACCAAACCTCCTTATAATACCCAACTTACTTAAATCACCATGAACTAAACCTTCGAACAAAAATTTTGAAAATGCTAAGTGATCGTTAACAATTATGTCTTCAGCGTATTGATCATCTCCCTTAAATAAATGTCCCTTGCGTTCCAATTCATTAAGAAAGTCACAAAGTTTTAATCCATGGGCTGCCATGTGTTCTTCGTCAGGATCAATAAGATTATCACTACCCGCCCCAATACACTCTTCGTATCCTTTAAAATTTCTCCATCTATCAGAAAATTCCGTTGCTTGCGCCTGAAGCACTCCACTTCCATGGGATCCAGAGCTATGAAATTTTAAATATTTGTTGATTTTGCCATCATTATCATAGTCAATTGGATTTACCAGTGTTGTAACGGAACCAATAGACAGGGATTGCTGGTTACGATAACCGGAGCGAATTACTCTTGCAGACATATATTCTCCACTACTAAGCAGTGGACCAACGATTGGCTGTCCTTGTCGATCCACCAAATGAAATCTTTCTTGGTTGCCATAATTTGTCTTAAGCACCCAAGCCCTTCTCAACCCTTGTCCCGGAAGGCTAAGAGCTAACTCGTCTCCTTCTTGAAGCAAATCCGCCGTTTTAGGTTTAGCACCAGTACTGGACCAATTCGCAAAACTTAATTGCACTTCTCCTGAAGTTGTATTAGTCGTAACCAACTCTAAAGGAACGTTAATGTTCTTATATGCCTGCCCCATTCCATCATAGGCCCAATGAGCTGGATAACTAAAATCATAAACCTTGTCTCCGAATTCGTTCGTAGTTTCCTTCAGCAACACCTCTCCTGTTTCAGCATCCCAAGCCAAATTTTTAGTCGACACATGCGCTCCAGCATCATGATGAACGACCTCTCTCAAAATACCAGTCCTTTGAATAACCTTAGTTGTTCCCGCCGCGCGGTAACGTGTATTGCTCCTTTTGAATTGAGGATAATACGGTATCAATTTGATCGGAATAATCCATGCCATAAAGAAAATTGCATCCTTTGTAAAGGCTAGTGATTCTGTTTGCGTTTCCGACTCATTAAAGTCATTAACAATATCGAAAGTTACCCCTACTTGACTTTTGCTTAATAATCCATTCTTGTGAATCACGGTCACCTCATTGTTCAAATGTCCATTCTTCAGATTATAATTCTCAAATATATCTCCGGTTGGTGACGCACTTATATCCACTGCATTTTGATGATAGACATAATCCGTCCCCGATATATAGGTGTTCTTGCCTTCTGGATAAACATATTGAGACTTCGGCTTTCCATGCATATCATTAATTTGAACGCAGAATCCTTGGGACTGAGTAAGGTGACTCTTCGTGCTCAAATTCAACAAAGAAGCCAAAGGCAAAGACTTTTTGGTCACATTTCTTAACCCTGTTCGATCCGTGATTACTGGATAATCATATGCCGTGTAAAATTCATGTTCGACATGACCGGTTCCATTGACCTTAATATCTGGATCAGCAGGCTTCAAATTCCTCACTTTTACCTTTCGATATCCTACACTTGGCGAAGGAAAGAATGACTCTCCGAATGGAGTTTCCATGTAGTGTTCTTTGTTTGGAGCCAACAATCGCTGCTCTTCATACGCTTCAGGCATTATCCAAGGATTATCCTTGCTCCCTATCGGTTCGTACGTCGCCACTCCTGAACTTATTTTCCGACCATTTACTTCCATTGAATAGTCGTATTCTTGTCCATAAGCCGCGTCTTCCCCGCCGTCGCTCATTTCGTTCCAATTGTCACGCATCGCTATCTTCTTGATACGAGCACCACCACCTATCTTTTTGTAATCAGGATTCATTAATCGAACCCACGACTTATCAGGATGAAATGACTTACAGTATCCCATGGAACGAAGCACCCGGTTTGGCCCCCTAAATGCATTAATCACAGCAGATACAAGCTTGGCATTGGCTATTGCCTTCATTACATTCTTGATCTTCTCAATTCCAGGATTATCCAACCCTTGTGCTTCTTGAGGATCGGGTAAGTTGTAGGCTACTCGAGGCAAATATGTTCTACTAAAATTCCAGGCCGCCTTGGCTATTGGGTTCGCATTTGGCTTTCCTACATCTTTCCAATCAATTTTTTCTGGGTTAATTTTGAGCCGCAGCATACCGTTTACAAGTGCTGGCTCCTCCCACTCTGCTGGATTACAAGGCAAGTAACCCTCTACATAGTCGTATTTTGATGCATTATCAATTCGCGTTAAAAAACGGAAATAGAGCTTTTCACCTTTTCCAATTTTACCTAGAAAATCGTATTTGGAAATTCCTGACTTTAAACTTTTATCATTACTACTTTTATGGTAATCTGAAATATCTAGATACAAATATTCGACTGGAGCACTACCATTGTATAATTTGGACCCTTGGTTTGGCCCATCTTCATCACCAGTACCAACGACTTTAAACATTTGCATTGCCTGCTTGTTTTGCACATATGCATAATCGTCAGCTTCCCGATCAATATCTATGCGACCTCCAGAAGGCAAATGAATGGAGCTTAAACACCAAGCATTGGCGTAAATATCTTGTTCAGGCTTCTTTTGTCCAACAAATGGAAATTCTGGATTTGTTGCCTTATCCTTAGTATTACATCCAGCTCCTGCCGCTTGTGGCTTGTATCCTCCCCAACTGTTATACCCTTTTAAATTATAACTAGGGTTTTCCGCTGAATTTATTTTCTGATCGTGGTCAGAATCTGCGTAGGCAAAGCGGTAATCCGAAATAGCCCCTTTTTTACTTCTCGCATGTGTAAAATATACTCGTTCTAGGGTTAGCTTACCACCCTCATTAACAGGATTATCAATATCGGTTCCTGCCTTATTATTTGGAATATTTGGACAAAGCTTATAGCTGTACTGGAAATGAACCTCCTTTATCAACGATCTAGCACCATCAAGACCGATTGAATACAAAGAAATTTTATCCAATTTTTTCATCGATCTATTGCCCTGACCTCCATGTTCTCCTGACGCCTCAAAACCATCACGACGGCCTGACATATGAAAATTCGCAACATGAGTTTTTGTTTCAATACTACTTACATACAATACATCCTTAGTACCGTATAAATAGCTTCCCCTGTCATCTCCTAAATCAGATTTTAGTCCAGCACTGTAATTAGCCTTGTTTTGTTGATACGGTACCCGCCACTTATAATTGGAAATAAACGTTCCGTAATTCAGTCTTGTGAAGTTACCGTAATCATCTCGTGTAGGACCATTTCCCGTTCTATCCACGTAATCCGGAGACAACACAGATGTCAACAAATATGAATGCGCAAATTCCGGTAATTTCTGACTCTGAAAATACCAATCGCGACCACGTTTATTGCCTATTGACGCGTCCGAATATTCATAATTTACCAATCCAGTGTAACAATCCGCCGAGCTATGACTAATGTTAAATGAAACCTCTTTCTGTACATGGTTATAGGCTGGGAGACCATAAACATATCTCGTCCCATCGTTCTTTAAAACCGTCATTTCTGCTAAATGATGGTCTTCACCATGGGGGTAACTGTATGGGGTCACTGCTAGTTTTTTCGCTTGCTTTCTATTTAAATAGCTAACCATTTGGTTTCGCTTAACACGCTTTGTTCGCTTGTTATTCGTTTGTTTATAGGTCTCTCCAGTTTTGCTCCTATACCCATCCGATGCCCGTGCTTGTACCGCAAAAGGATCCCAAAACTTTGTGGAAAGGGGAATTTGCACTGGCCGAAATTGACCAACCTTTTCAAACAATGATTTTCCAGAAGAAAGGTTATTACTAATAACAAACTCTTCATCAACGCTTAAGTCTCCAACTTGTCTGAAGTAAAATGGTTCATAGGTATCATTGGGTCTCTCCCTTTCAAAGCGAAAGTTACTTCGAGCGGTATTATCTATTTGCCACATTCCACTGTGACTTTTTGTTTGGTGAATTCCTGCATCGACACCAACATCGGCTATCCAGCCACCATTAAATTCAACCCCAAACTTCGCACCTACAGATGTACTTGTAACTTTCGGCTTCCGCATGTATCCAACATCCGATCTGTGCGGTCGCAGTGTCCCGCCAACCCCTTGACCAGAAATTGAAAACATGTCAAATGTGTGATTAGTCATATACATATTCGGAAGGTGACGAGATGTAGCCATCTCATTTTCGCGATTAAAATCTAGAACTGCTGCATCATTATTAAAACCGTTTTGGGCATTCATGTATCCAAAAGCTGGATGACTAAGGGATTTTTTTGATAACCATTCGCTAGTATATCCCCCAGAAATGGTGAGTCCACCATCTTGGCCTGCAACGCCTAAACCAAGGTGAAAACTTCCTGTCATTCCAAATGTAGTTTTCGGCATGTCGAAAGAGGGCGTATACGTATTGGCAATAAAACTGTAGCTAAAACTAGAGGAAGATGCTGAATACATTTCTTTTTTCTTCACAATCAATCCATTGCGATTTGTGCGACTTGCGGACAAATTTACACTGGTCAATCCTTGTCGAGAATTTAATCCTACACCAACGCTGCCTCTAATCTTGTCGGCATACTGCTTATTTTTAGTCTTTCGGGAGAAAGAAACGGAAGGAGAAATATTCAAAGAACCATCTGAAGCTCCCACATTCAAACCTAAACCTGCAGTGTTACTTGACTCTGATGTTGGTGATAGACTAAGCCCCGTATTTGTTGACAGAGAGAGACCATTGTAATTATTGTAGGAAATACCAGCGCCGAGTTGAATGTCAATCTTAGCAATCTGCTTTGCTTTTTTCGTTATATCGATATTGAATGACTCCAGACCAAGATTTGCATTGATATTGAAAGTTCTATTCGGCCTCATATTTAATTCTTTGGTGATTTCATCTCCATTAAAATCATCCGGCATACCGCGCATGTTTCTTTTTATTGCACCAGGGTTCAGGTTCCACCCAAGGCCAACCATGCTTGCTTCTGTATCCATTGTTGGCTGACCACTGTATGCAAGATTTATTGGATAACCTCCAACATCTAATAGTGGAATATTATAATTGAAGTCACCTGTAAATAAATCTACCATATCGGTCGTGCCAATCGGCGTGAATGAATTAACCTCAGGCTGAGAGGGTCCTCCAGTCAAAGCCAAGGCACCAGTTGGAAACCCAATTTGAAATAAAAAAGACAAAACAAGTCCCAATGCCAATCCTCTAGACCAGCGACTATTTCTAATTCTTAAAATCATTGCCTTATATCTTTAAATTAGGTTTGTTGGTTAGTGTACTTTGCAAAAAGGGGAGTGTACTCTCTCTACAATCTTTAGGGGGACTATCGTATTCGGAATGTTTATGAAAATCCTCGATTTTAAATTGCTCTCGAAAGGAGCTGTCGGCACTATGACTGGTCAAAACGACCATTACCAAAGCAAAAAAGATTGCCAACACATTAACAAATAACCGATTCATTATTTCTATTTATAAACTTATTAATTCCTTCTACTTCTCAATCTTTTATCCCGTTAAGGAATTCTAAATCGCAAAAACCATTTCTCATTTTTAGAAGTTGTTAATTGCAGCGTAAAAAAACCTGGTCCCTTAATCTTGCTGACATCCAATTCTAAGTCATTTGATCCTGCGGATACTGGCAAAGTTCCCTTGTAAACTGGCGCATGCCAATTGTTGAATACTTCTACATCAACAATATTTACTTCGTAATGTTCATAATAGTTGAACTGCAGAATATCGTCAGAACCAATAGTTACAAATCCTGCATCAACCTTTTTTGCCACAGGTGGAATTGGCTGAGTCTTTAGATCTTTCAACGGAACAATATTTAGAATACACTCGGGTCCTTTGCCAAGCAATAACCCCTGATCGTTACTTGCCGTAACCCATACTTTGAATTGCTTTCCTTCGGCCACCTTCAAAGTCAACAGTTCTTCAAGCCCCAATTCGTTGTCTTGCGAAATAACCGTTTCTACTCCGCCACTTGTCAAGTCTTCAAATTTGAAAGAGTAAAAAGCAGCTCCTTCCGCCTCCATTGAATATACCGTTGCATTTGTTGCTACATCGTAACCATCGCAATGCGGATCTTTCAATTTAATTTCAACAATCTTGGGCTTATCTAACTCGATTTGACACGCTGGGCCTTGATGCGTCCAAAAGCTTCCTTTTAACCTCTGGACAGTAACATAATATTTAGTTCCTCTTTGCAAACCAAGGGATTCAAAAGTCCTCTTATCATTTTTATAATCATACTCCACTTTTAGCGGAACGTCGCTCTGGTTACTGGTTTTATAAAAATTGAATCGATAATTGCCATTAGCCGGTACATTATTTATCTTGATCAATTCATTCCCTTTTAACAAAGTGTTTCCAGAACAATATTCATTTGCCAATTTGAGGTTATCGCCTTTTAGACTGAACGTGCATGCCGGGCCCTCTTCTGTCCACTTTTTCTTATAGCGATACTGCAGCCGAACATAATAAGTTGTATTAGTGGAAAGCCCCATCTGACTGAAAGTCCTCATATTGAGTCCGTATTGGTATTCGTATTCTCCAGATTTTGGGACATCGCTAAAATCAGGGTTTTTGTAAAAGTTAAATCTGTATAAAGTCCTGACGGTATTTGAATACCCTGGTAAAATAATTTGATGATTCGGATCTAAATTGTCTCGACAAATTCCTTTGTAAACTCTTAGTCCTGAAATTCCCAATTTAAATTGGCACGTTCGACCATATTTCGTCCACTTGCCGTTGTGGCGAAATTTAACTGAACCTAAATACCTGGTATTAATGTCCAACCCCGCATCTAAATAACTTTTGTCTTCATTTCGGTAATCGTATTCGAATTCAATAGGTTTTTTGTCTGGGTTATCTAAGTTTTCGAACTTAAAAATGTAACGTTCACCTTGCGTAAAGCCTTGCAAAGCAAGCCTTCCATTTAGAGCAACATTTTCGTTACAAAATGCCCCATTAATTCTAGTGTGGCCAACTCCTAAGCTGAATTCACATACTCTACCATATTTCGTCCACTTGCCGTTGTGGCGAAATTTAACTGAACCTAAATACCTGGTATTAATGTCCAACCCCGCATCTAAATAACTTTTGTCTTCATTTCGGTAATCGTATTCGAATTCAATAGGTTTTTTGTCTGGGTTATCTAAGTTTTCGAACTTAAAAATGTAACGTTCACCTTGCGTAAAGCCTTGCAAAGCAAGCCTTCCATTTAGAGCAACATTTTCGTTACAAAATGCCCCATTAATTCTAGTGTGGCCAACTCCTAAGCTGAATTCACATACTCTACCATATTCAGTCCATTTTCCTTTGTACCGAAATTTAACCGACCCGCGGTACTTTGTCATGACATCCAAACCAGCATCTAGGTAGGTTTTACCTCCAAGTTTATAATCAAACTCGTATTCAATTGGCTTATCCTCTGGATCGTCCATATTTTCAAACCTGACCATATAACTATCAGCCTTGGTGAAACCTTGAAGTGTGATCCCTCTATTCAGTGGTACATTGTCATTGCAGAATGAACCATGAAGTCTAGCATATCCTCCTATTTTAAAATCACAACTGGGTCCATATTCAGTCCATTTTCCTTTGTACCGAAATTTAACCGACCCGCGGTACTTTGTCATGACATC
>JAHDGY010000035.1:19186-25269 GCA_020631555.1 Flavobacteriales bacterium
TTTCGTTCCTGCTACCCCAAGTTTAAATTCGCAGGCAGGCCCAAATTCACTCCATGTACCGTTATGCAGATATTTGACTCTCCCCTTGTACTTGGTATTAATATGTAAACCCATTTCCTCAAATCTCCTGTGCTCCTGAGGAAACTTGTACTGATGTTCAATTAGCTTTTCGCTTGGATCATCCATGTTTTGAAACTGTAAAATGTAACTCTCACCTTTCGCAAAGCCTCTAACCTTGATTCCTCTTTCCAATGGAACGTTATCATTACAGAAATACGGATCCATTCTCGTTACAGCTATTCCAAGACGTATAGAACACCTTCTGCCTTTATCGGTCCATTCATTGTTGATAAGACACTCGACATCAACTTCATAATCCACATGTATATCCAAGCCCGCATCATAATAAGTTCTCTTTTCGACCGGATGTCGAAATTCGATCTGCTTTACCTTACTGCCTTTCTTATAGAAATTTACACGATACAGTTCGCCAGGTTTACCACCCTGAAGTGCAATACGTCCACCCAGATCAAGATTTTTATCACCACAATAATGTGGTAATAGATAAGCCTCCTGCCCAACTACTACCTCACCAAACAAGAAAACGACAAATACGACAAACCATCCTCTTAAAATAAACCTTCTCATTTTTCGCAAAAACCTACTTTATCATCTCAATTAACCTTCAAACGTAATGCTCGCTTCCAACCGAATATTGGATTATGCACCATGCCGAATACGCTTTTCAAGAACTTTACAAACTGTTTTTATCTTTTTATAAAGAAATATGAACTACTAGTGCTAATAAATTTATCTCACATTTCCGGGCGCAAAACTACTTTATACAAAATCAATCCTTAGCTATACCGCTTCAGTTTTCTACCAATATTTCAAATACAACTGATTAACAATTGGTTACACTCGTTAAATTTTAAAAATCTTCGACAAATCAAACGCACCTGACTAAATTTTAGAACTTTTAAATGAAATAAAAACCAATAATTAATTCTGATAAACCTGGTTTTATGCTATTTCATCCTAAAACAAGGCCGTTCAACGTAATTTAATTAACGCAACCACCAATTAATCAGTACATTTGCTTAGTTAGCACAAATTTCCGAACGTAACACGGAAACATCCAAACGGAACTAACTTCACTTCCGCCACATTTGCTCTTCTAGACTTCGCATTATGGTTAAACCTAAATGAAGAATGAATCAAATGACTGGAGAAAGCGCAAATTCAAAACCTCAAAAGAGAATCATAGACTTAGCAATTGGTGTTTTGATTGCCGCAGGCGCCATACTACTATTTATTATGCTTTCATTTTCATGCTCCGCACAACTTCCTTATGAACAAGCCGAAGGATGGAACCAAATAACCGATGCTTCTTGCAACAAATGGCTGAAAAGTACAAATGCACTCAACACAGCTACACACCCGCAACGCGTACTGGTTAATGCTGAAAAAGGAGACTTTATTGAAGGACTTTGGTCTGGTCAGTGGCAAGATGGGAAAGGAACTGACGCATTCATCACAACATGGTTTAATCATGCTGAATATGATGTGCAATTAATTCTTTCGGACAATTCATACACGAAATCGGTAACAACAAAAACGATTGCCAGTGAAACAGGTACGGTTAATTATCTAGCCTGTGCAGGATATCAAAACACCGAGAATAACGCCAAAGGGTTTTATGCGCCAGTTGAATTTAGCGACTTTAATATTCCTGAGGATAAAAACGTTATTGGAGCAAGAGTTGTTATGGCTGGATCTGTTAAAGGACCAGACTTCGGTCAGTTTGTCATTACTTCCAATGCTAAACGATCGAGTAAAAACTGTGCAGAAGCTCCTCACGTTTCCACAACTATTGTTAATACTAAATGCCCGGTTGCGGTTAACCTCAATAAGCTTTTGACGATTTCTTCTCCTGTTGAATCGGTGTACATGTGGTCTGTCGACCCAGACCCGGAAAATGGATTCCAAATGAAGAATCATCCTGAAGACTTGAATAACGATGGCATTCTTGACAACCCAACTAAAGTTACAACAGAAGGATCCTATCATGTTTTTCTTTACGATTTTGTTAACGACTGCTTTTCCACTGGAACAATGGTTTCGGTGAAGTGCTTTTACACGGAGTCTGTTCTTGAAATTGACTCTGAAGTAGCGGCACTAGACGAGAGCTCTACTGATGTAATTTCATCTCAACGTGAATTTGGCACCTATCAACCTCCAACCAATTTCTTAGTAACGCCGAATGGTGACGGTATTAATGACACATTTAGCATTTCGACTCACAATCGTGATTCGAGGCAAGAATTATCTATCTACAATCGGTGGGGATCGAAGGTTTATCATCAATACGCCTACAACAATACTTGGAACGGACAGTCAAATGTCAAAGGATCCGGTGAAATGCTATTAGAAGGAACGTACTTTTTTGTTTTGGAACTGGACGAACAGTTCAACTACACCGGGTACTTGCAATTACAACTGTAAACACCAAGAAGCAAATCGTAGAGCAATGAATAAGTTGAAAGCCAATACATCAGAACCAACATACACCCCACTAGAAGACTTTAATCAGTACAAAAAATTGCAAATTACTGTTGAAATAGACTATAATTGGCAATTTCGATTTATTCCATTCATCCATAAAAGTGGATCACTTAAATCAAATTGTGCTGGTTTTGCACGAATTCCGTTGTCATCTACGCCCGGCACACATAACTTTGCATACAAACACTTGACAATCTGATAAATACACCAAATCAGATTTTACTCCCACCTCCCAACATTTAAAATTGCGCCCCCGAACTACCAAAGTAGCTCGCAACTTGATACCACAAGCAAAAGCTTGAAAACAAGAAATAAAATGGGAAGCAATAATATGTTACTAAACAACGAAACAACAACCAACGCCACGAATGCCAACGCAATGGTATCTGAAATTAACAATCAACATCAGACGAATAATATGGGAGTAAAAATTACACGATTCGCACTAGTGGTTTTAATTAGTGTTTGGAATTTGGCTGGATTCGCACAGCAGGAAGCAATGTTTACGCAACATTTAGACAATCAGATTTATGTTAACCCAGCATTTGCTGGAAGCAAAGAGTACTTGGAAATTACTGGAATTCACAGACATCAGTGGGCTGGAATAGCTGGAGCGCCGAGTTCAACGACCATTTCAGCTCACAGCCCGTTAAAATTTAAGTCCATGGCAATTGGAGGTGACATCTTCAATGATCGAATCGGACCAATTAATAGATTGAACGCCTCATTAAACGTGGCTTATCGAATTCTTTTTGGAGAAAGTGGTAAACTAAGCTTTGGTTTGAAAGCCGGGGTTGATCACTACCAAGCAAACTTTAGAGAAATTGATAGAACGAACCAAGATCCAAATGCGGTAAACATCGAAGGGGCGATGAGTCCAACTTTCGGAGCTGGGATCTACTACTTCGCTCCAAAATGGTTCATCGGTGCTAGCGTTCCGAGGCTGACTGGTAACATAAATGAAAAACTTGGAAACATTGGTGAGGCGAAACACGTTTTTGGAATCGCAGGTGCATTGTTGCCAATAACTTCAAAGTGGGAAGTTAGACCTTCTGTACAAGTGAGAGCTACAAGCGGAGCTCCTGTTAGTACGGATGCTTCTCTTGCCGCAATATGGGATACGAAGCTTTGGATCGGTGCAAACTACCGCGTAAAGGAAAGCGCTGGAGTGTACTTACAACTGAAAATTTGGGACCAACTTAAGCTTGGATACGCATACGATTTCCCGCTTAGTAAACTAGCTGCACGAACAACTGGTTCTCATGAAATTATGCTATCTTACGGTTTCATTCGAGAAGTACAAGGATTGGTTTCTCCGCGATACTTTTAATCCCAAAATACTATTAATCCAAAATACTATTAATCCAAAAACTAATTTCAATGGAAATTCGCCGTCATATTGCAACAACACTTTTAATTGCATTGGCAACTGGGATAGGACTGGCTCAATCTAACGGAGCTAAATCGACAGAGAAAGATACAAAAAAGGCAAACTTCGAACGACATGTCGCAGATTTGTTCACCTTAAAATTTGTGGACGAAGTGAACCGAACAAGTTCTGAATTCGGTGGCTACCCAGTAGGAAACGACATATACTACTGTTCGTCGAGCAGAATTTTAGGCCCAATTTTTAGATCAACTGCCGAAGGAAAAAAGCCGCTCTATAGCCTTTACAAAGCTGAACGAAAAAATAATGTTCTAAATAATCCTGAGATTTTTTTTAGTCTAAAGAAGCTTCACGCCGGTCCGGTGTGCGCTACTCCAGACGGAAAAACATTGTTCGTAACCGCTGACAACAGTGATGTAAAGGGCAAAAGAGCACAAAAGCCTCTTGGTTTGTACCGAATTTCTTTAGATGGAGAACTGTCAATGGATAAGTTTGAGGCATTCAAATACAATTCACCTGATTATTCCGTAGGACATCCAACAATTTCCAATGATGGAAAAACGTTGTTTTTTGCTTCCGACATGCCCGGCGGAAAAGGTGGTGTGGACTTGTATAAAGTGGCCTTACTTGAAGACGGTGGTTTTGGACCTGTCCAAAACCTTGGATCGAAAATTAATACCGATTCTAATGACTACTTCCCGTGGATCGGTAAAGATGGCTCCCTATTCTTCTCTTCAAATGGTCACCAGGGTTATGGAGGCATAGACGTTTTCATGGCTTATAATGACGGCGACAACAAGTTTTCTAACGTAACCAATTTAGGAAAGTCGGTAAACTCTGAGTTCGACGAATTTGCTTTCGTTTTATTGGACGACTGTAAATCTGGATTTATGAGTTCCAACCGTAAAAATGGCGAGGGCGACGATGATATTTATCGCGTAAACCTATCTCCTCTAGCGGGTTCGTTTGGACTGAATGGGGTGATCACGGATAAAAACACCAACGAGAAACTCGAAGGAGTAACGATTCAACTTATTTCACCAGAAGGTGAAAAAATCACTGAAACGCTAACCGATGCAGAAGGAAGTTTCAGGTTGCCTGTTGAACAATCGAGAAACTATACGCTGCTTCTTTCCAGAGAAGATTATTTCAACGGAACACTTGAGGCGAATACCGAAGAGGCACAGTTATGGAAACCTTTGAATATTGAAGGCGAATTGGAACAAGATCCAAAAGTATCGCTTGACTTTACGGTTTTGGATAAAGACAACGCCACCCCTCTTTCTCCTGTTGAAGTGATAATTGTTGACAAAGTTACAGGTGATACTCTAAGAACTTATCAAGTGGATGAATCCGGTAAATTTAGCCTGTCTCTTGCAAACAAACGTCTGGGAGATGAAGTGTCGTATGACATTATTTTGAAAAAACAGGGATATGTAGCTGGCAAGAAAACTTACAATGGGGAAATATCAAAATCTGGACCAATTGCAATTAACGATTTCTTGAAAACAGAGATGGCAAAAATTGATAAGGGAAAAGATTTAGGTTCAATGATCGATTTGAAACCTATTTATTTCGACTTTGCAAAATTCAACATTCGTGAAGACGCTGAGGTGGAGCTTAAGAAAATTGCTGAAATCTTAAATGATAACCCGGAAATGGTGATTGAATTGGGATCGCATACAGACTCAAGAGGTAAATCATCTAGAAATTACAGCCTTTCGAAAAAGAGGGCCAAGTCATCGGCTAATTATCTCAAAGAAAGGATATCAAATCCATCGCGAATTTCGTCTAAAGGATATGGAGAGACTAAACCTGTTATCATTTGCGATTCAAAAAACAAGTGCTCCGAAGAGGATCACGCAAAGAACAGAAGAACGGAATTCAGAATCGTTAAATACTAATTTTTCGAGCACATCTTCTAAAGGTTCCTACCAAGGCCGAACAGCCGGCCCAAAGGTTGATGCAACTATGTAGCTGACAACTGGACTTCCTACAAAAAAGTGGACAAATTAGTTAAGCGACCTTTTTGATATTATTTAGATTCAATGCTGTCCTAAATAATTTTGGGATTTAATTTAGGCTGTATTTGTTGGCTGTTTGGTGGTTAGAAGTGAATTTTGGAAAATAG
>JAHDGY010000036.1 GCA_020631555.1 Flavobacteriales bacterium
CCGTTTTAACTCCATTTGTTCTTTGCTCAGTTGGGCATTGCCTTTACCTCCAAATGCTAAATGCGATTTGCTTGAAAGCTCTTTGCGCCAACGATAAATCTAGTCGGCTTTAACCCCCAGTTCTTCCGCAATTTCACGTGCATTACCCCGAACATTGCTTAATTCAACAGCTTTCAATTTGAACTCTTTGCTGTAATAACGTTTTCCTGTTCCCATCAATTAAACATATTAATCATGCTTAACTATAGTGTCCAGATAAAGGTAGAAGATCCAATTCCATTTAGATTGCTAACGCCAATTCTGTTCCTTCTAGGATAGCACGTTTAGCATCCAATTCTGACGCAAGTTTTGCCCCACCAACGAAATGAATTTTTTCGCTTGGCAAACCATTTACGATAGATCGATTAGGCATTTGCCCAGCACAAATTACAACATTGTCGACATCCAAAATTTGGTACTCGCCGTTAATTTCAATATGCAATCCAGCATCGTCAACTCTATGATAACGAACATCAGACAACATACTAACCTGTCTCGTTTTCAGTTGCATCCTTTTAATCCAGCCAGTTGTTTTAGCCAAATCCCCCCCTAATTTTCCAGACTTTCTTTGCAACAAATAAATTTGTCGAGGAGACAATTTGGATTCTGCCTCCACTACACCCCCTCTAGCTTTCAGGGTTTTATCTACTCCCCACTCTTTAAGCCAAGCATCAGGGTGTAACGCTGTAGATTCACCCTCGTGAGATAAATATTCAGCAACATCAAATCCAATTCCACCAGCACCAATTATCGCAACTTTATTCCCGACCTGCTTTTCACCCCGAAGAACTTGTAGGTAATTTAAAACCTTTGGATGATCTACACCTGGAATTTTAGGGGTTTTCGGAGTGATCCCCGTCGCCAAAATAATTTCGTCAAACTCAATTAAATCTTCCACTTCAACTCTTCTATTGAGAAAAACTTCAACCCCTGTTAATTCCAATCTTTTAGCGAAATAACGAATCGTTTCTTTAAACTCTTCTTTACCCGGAATCTGCATTGCGATATTAAACTGCCCACCAATTTTTTTATCAGCTTCAAAAAGTGTAACCTTATGTCCTCTTTCTTGTGCAATTGTTGCTGCAGCCAATCCTGCGGGCCCAGCGCCAACTACTGCAATTTTTTTAACAACACTTGCTGGATTTGGCTGCAATTCTGTTTCTCTGCATGCTCTCGGATTCACCAAACAAGAGGCTATTTTTTTCTCAAATATGTGATCCAAACAGGCTTGATTGCACGCGATACAAGTGTTTATTTCATCTGCCCTACCTTCTTGTGCTTTTTTTACAAATTCAGGATCAGCCAAAAATGGCCGCGCCATGGATACCATATCCGCCCTACCTTCCAGCAACACCTGCTCAGCAAGTTCCGGAGTATTTATTCTGTTTGAAGTAATCAATGGAATGGACAATTCATTCTTCATGGCTTGGGTAACCCACGTGAAAGCCCCTCTGGGAACACAGGTAGCAATAGTTGGAATCCTTGCCTCATGCCATCCGATTCCCGTATTGATAATATTGGCACCAATGCTTTCGATTTGCTTTCCAAGCTCAACCACTTCCTCCCAAGAAGAGCCTCCCTTCACTAAGTCCAACATCGACAAACGATAGATAATAATGAAGTCAGATCCTACTTCTTTACGAACAGACTCTACAATGGCCTTAGGGAATTGAATACGATTTTGATAAGACCCGCCCCAATCATCAGTACGTTTATTGGTCTTTGCAGCTATAAATTGATTAATCAAATACCCTTCCGAACCCATTATCTCCACTCCATCATAACCTGCCATTTGTGCCAATTTCGCACAATTTGCAAAAGATTGAATGGTCTTGGCTATTCCTCTTTTCGTTAATGCTTTTGGCTTAAATGGGGTAATGGGAGATTTAATGGAAGATGGCGCCACATTTAATGGGTGATAGCCATAACGCCCAGCGTGTAAAATCTGTAAGCAAATTTTCGCATCAGTTTCGTGCACCCGTTGGGTCACAATTTGATGACGCTCTGCATGGCTTTTTGTTGTCAACCTGCTTGAAAATGGACTTACCCAGCCCCGGCGACTTGGTGCAACTCCACCTGTAACGATTAATCCAACGCCACCATCAGCTCTTTCACCATAATACGAGGCAAGTTTTGAAAAGGAGCCTTTCGCTTCCTCCAAACCAGTGTGCATCGATCCCATTAAGATTCTATTCTTAATCTCAGCAAACCCTAAATCAAGGGGTTCAAAGATCTTGGTATATGGTCCGGTCATGTGATGGTGATCGAATCCAAAAAGGAGTATTCGATCAATTTTTAGTTTATTTTAGACTACTAAGCGCCAATTTCCTGTTTACAAGCGGCAAGAATTTTTCTAGCGTTTTCAACCGAAGAACTTTCGGCATATGTTCTTAAGACCGGTTCAGTTCCAGATGGCCTAATCATCACCCATTCATCTTTACTCAAAAAGAACTTAAATCCATCCGTTTTGTCTACTCGCTGCACTTGGTAATCTCCGAATTTATTGAACTCCCCTTCTTGACACTTGCTTATTATACTCTGCTTTAAATCTTCGGAAATATGAAGGTCATCTCGCCAAAATTTAAATTCTCCAACAAGTTCGTAAACTTCGTTAATAAGATCCTCTAGAGATTTTCCTGTTTTGGCCATATACTCCCAAATAACGAGCCCCATCCAAATTCCATCACGTTCCGGAATATGACCTTTTATAGCTATACCTCCCGACTCCTCTCCTCCAATAAGAACATCCTCGTCGATCATTAGCCCAGCAATATATTTAAACCCGATTTTAACTGTTTCACAATCCACTCCCCACTTCTTGGCAAGTTTAGAAATTCTAGGTGTTGCCGACGCGGCAATAACTACTTTGCCAGTCAGTCCTTTGTGTTTGTAAAGGTAATTGAACAGCAACAGTATGATGTGATGAGAGTCAACAAATTCTCCCGAGCTATTATAAAGCCCAATTCTATCAGCATCTCCATCCGTAGCCAAACCACAATCTATATCCCCTCTTTGCTTTATCAACTCAGAAAACTCCTGTAAATTCTTGTGGATCGGCTCCGGCGCTTGCCCCATAAAAGATGGGTTGTAATCGCAATGTAAGAATGTCATTTCCGGAAAAATCCTCTTCAGAACATTTTGACCAGCGCCATACATCGCATCATATGCTAGATTCAACCCTGAATTTTTGATCGCTTCAATATCAAAATTTGCTTTCATGGTTTCCACGTACAAATCTTCAAGCGGAACGTATTCAATCTTTCCTTCCTTCACCAATTGTTCGATACTAATGGAATCTGGATTAAATCCAACATTGTCAGCTATCTTATCTTCAATTTCCTGAACCTTTTCTGGGGTGAGGGGACCGCCATAATGACCTTTCAGTTTATACCCATTGTATTCAGGCGGATTATGACTTGCCGTAATTACCACCCCTAGCGAAGCTCCATAATGTTTGGTTCCGTATGAAACCATTGGAGTAGAAACAAAGCCTTTAGCTAACAATACTTTAATTCCTTGATTCGCAAAAACCTTAGCCGCCGTTTCTGCAAACATTTTTCCAGCAAACCTGCAATCGTGTCCAACCACAATAGTTGGATTATCATAATTTGATTTGGTCCAATCTCCGGTAGCAACCGAAACCCGGACAACGTTATCATTTGTAAACTCTTTTGCTATTACAGCCCTCCAGCCGTCAGTTCCAAATTTAATTTCAGTCATAAAAAAGTGAGGTTTATTGGTCGTTTTAAAATTGTACTTTTAGTTGTATTCAGACGAAGTTAATCATTTATAGATTGGCTTGATCGGAATCCTTAATCTATCTATTGTTTAGCCACGATTGGTATTGTCTAGCATACCGTAAATGCTGGCTATAATTTATCGAAAAGTTGTGCAAAGCCTCGCTGCCAGGTTTAGCACACATGTATAAATAATTGTGTTTTTCAAGGTTTAATACTGCATCGATCACCCTTGCATCGGGGACGCATATTGGTCCCGGAGGCAAACCATTAACTTGATAAGTGTTGTAAGGAGAATCAATTTGAAGATGCTTAGTTAGAACCCTGTTAATTGAAAAATCGCCTACGGCGTACTTAACCGTCGGATCCGCTTGTAGTTTCATTCCCCTTTGCAACCTATTCCAATAAAGACCAGCTATTGTTTTATGTTCTTTAAAATGAATCTTTTGCTCTTCCTCAACAATTGAAGCCAAAATTGATACTTCGGACTGAGTAAGACCTAAGTCCCGAGCTTTCCTTCTACGTTCAGAATTCCAAAATTTTTTGTATTCCTGAGCCATTCTTGCTAGAATTTGCTCACCGGAAATTGTCCAATTCATTTTGTAGGTATTGGGTATAAACAATGTCAAAAATGTTTTGGAAGTAAAGCCGTATCTGCCGTAGATAGACTTGTCTTGAAGCAATACTTTAAGTCGGCCTTCTTTTACTTCAAGCTGACTACTCAATTGGGCTGTGATATCCTCTAAAGTTCGAGCGTTATTAAAAACTACTTCAGCATCAATACGACCAACCCCGGCTCGTAAATGCCCTATTAATTTTCTATTGGACATATCTCTAGTCAACCGATAGCGACCCGGAACCACATTACCTCCTTTATAATTCATTAAATCTGCTAATGGCGCAAGGTCCTTCGACGAAGTGGTAAACCCGCTATTTTCTAGCAACCGGAAAACATCCTTAGCGTTTGAACCTGACGGAATAAACAAATCAACGTGGTCATCATCAATGTGAAGATCGTTCTTTGACGATAGTATCCACATTTTTAAAAGTTCGTGCCCGAGCTGAGCCCTCCAAACATAAGGCCCAATTTCCATCACAATTGCAAACAACAAACTCAAGACTCCAAAACGTCTAAGTAGCTTCATTTCTTAATTCAAATCGGTAAACACGACAAGAGGTTTCGTCCATAAGCAAAGTCCTTTGTCCGCCAATTTTCTCAAATCCTGCTCGCACAAACAAGCCAATGCTAGCAGTATTATCGACGGCAATATTCGCAAAAATCATTTGGATATTCAATGTCTTAAACGCGTATCGAGAAATTTGAACTAACCCTTCTAACCCGTAACCTTTGCGCCTAAATTCGCGATCTACCAAAATCCCAACCCCAACAGATTGCTGAACTCTATCGTATTCAAACAAGTCAACTGTTCCGACAAGCTGTCCAGTGGAAAGTTCTTGCAGTATAAATCGGACCTGACCAGTAGTGTAAATAGTTTGATTTTGAATAACAAACGCTTCAATTTGTTCCCTGCTAAAACGAATGGTTGTACCTGAAAATTTCCAATTAGTAGGATTGTTTTCCACGTTCAGAATATAGTCGACATCAGTTAAATCGACTTTCTTTAAAATCGATTTATTTTCAAGCTTTACTTCGCTCATTCAATACGGCAATTCTTGCGTTAACCTCTTCCATTCCATATTTATTTAAGCTAAATACTCCCTCTTCAACTGTGAGATTTTTAAATAAACTGATGCCAAGCATTCCTTCTGCCTGCAATAAGGGTAACAATTCAAATATAAATCGGGTATCTTTGGCAGCTTCTAATTTGGTAGAAAACGCATTTCTAATCGGTGATAAACAAGTAGATTTTCCTAATTCAATTTTCGAATCATCAACAAAGAATGTCCTGAGATCAGGTACTGATTCCACTTCAACAAACAAAGAACCAATTCCTTTGCCATCAATGGCTCTTAAAAGAGTTTCTAATGACTGATCCACAATCACATTCTTGTAAGTCAACGAATGATATCTACCGTGATCGAGCATCCCAAGATGTGGCGGAACTTTATCGGCATGTAAAAGAACAATATATTGACCAGTCAGCAACTCGGTTCCATCGGTAAGAGGAACACATTTTTCAATCAAAAATCCACCCTGATCAATTTCCAAATCACTCAACATATCCCTACTAATACTCATTCCGTTCACAAAGTTATTTGTCCCTCGAAAACAAATTCTGCAGGACCAGACAAATATATATTTCGAAACCTATTTTGATCCAATTTTTCAAATTCAACTGCAAGTTCTCCGCCTTGAACAATAACCTTAACTGGACTCTCTAAACCTATTCCTATGGAAAAACTTAAAGCTACAGCCGTTGCACCCGTGCCACAGGACAAAGTTTCATTTTCAACTCCCCGTTCATAAGTTCTTATGCTTACGATATTTCCACATTGTTCAACAAAATTCACATTAATTCCGTTTTTCGAGAAACGCTCAGAATAGCGAATTTCCCTCCCCGACTTCACCACATCTAGATCGCTTAATCGTTCGACATTAGTAACATAATGTGGTGATCCTGTATCAATAATAAAGTCATCGCCGTTGGTTTCGACTTTATCAACATTATGCATTAATAAACGCACAATTCCATTTTCTAGGATTTCCGCTTCATGAATCCCATCTGTTGACAAAAATTTAGTGGTGCGTTTAATCATTCCTAAGCTGTAGCAATCAGAAACTGCACAACGGGTTCCATTTCCGCAGAAACTCTTAGACCCATCGGAATTAAAATAGATCATTTCAAAATCAAATTCCGCGTGATTTCGAATAAGAATCACCCCATCTGCACCAACACCAAACTTACGATCGCAAATATTGGTTATCAAATCTAATCTCTTGTCAGGAAACCTATGGTCACGATCATCAATAATTACGAAATCATTGCCCGTCCCCTGATATTTTCTAAAGTTTACTTTCAACTCAGATCAATTTGACACAAAGTTCTAAAAAATGCGCTGGAATATACACACTGCTCAATTTGCAGAACTTCAACTCCAATTCAATGACTTAACAAATTTTAACAGCATTAAAATAACAACTGAATACCAAGACCGTTAACTTTGGGTAACAAATTAAATTAACCTAACAGAATCATATGAAAAGTGTAGGCAAAATGACTTTAGTCGCAGCACTTGGTGGAGCAATTGCTTTAGGTGGAAATTTAGCCCTTAATCAATCGCAACAAACAGGCAATAAAAATCACACTGAAAAATCTAGAATTGAAAAACCATATTTTCAATTTGCTAAAAACACCTCCTATCCAGAGGTGACTAAAGATTTTACATACGCAGCTGAAAAAACAGTGAACGGAGTTGTTCACGTCACCACAGAAATTAAAACAACCCATGCTCGTGATCCTTTTCTGGATCGCTTTTTTGGCCCAGGAGCCAGCGGCACCCATGAGCGATCTCACCAAGCTAGTGGTTCTGGTGTAATTATATCAGAAGACGGTTACATTGTGACGAACAATCACGTTGTTGATGGGGCTAGTAGCATCGAGATTACGTTAAACAACAAAGAGTCTTTTGAAGCTGAAATAATTGGAACAGATCCAAATACAGACCTGGCCCTGCTCAAGATAGACGCCAACGGACTTCCAGCGGTTGGCATCGGAAATTCAGACGAAGTTCGTATTGGTGAGTGGGTTCTAGCAGTAGGAAATCCATTTAATTTGACTTCAACCGTAACGGCGGGCATTGTCAGCGCTAAGTCAAGAAGTATCAACATACTCAGTCAGCATAGAAATGTAAACGACCCAAACTTCTTTCCTTTAGAAGCCTTCATTCAGACAGATGCAGCGGTTAACCCGGGTAATAGCGGTGGTGCACTCGTAAACTCCCAGGGTCAATTGGTTGGCATTAATACAGCAATCGCTTCCAAAACTGGCTCCTATACAGGTTATTCGTTTGCGGTTCCGGCAAATATTGTAAAAAAGGTAAGTGAAGATTTATTGGAATATGGCATGGTTCAAAGAGCGTTTATTGGAGTTCAAATTCAGAAAGTGGACCAGAACGTGGTCAACCAACTTGAGCTACCCAACGCTAAAGGGGTATTAGTAGCAGGTTTGGTTGACGGTGGTGCAGCCTCCGATGCTGGCCTTCAAAAAGACGACGTAATTCTTCGCATCGACGATATGGAAGTAAATAATGTTCCAGCACTACAGGAACAAGTTGGTAAACACCGTCCAGGCGACAAGATTTCTGTAACTGTAAGACGAGATGGTGAAGAACGCAACTTTGCAGTTGTTTTGCGTAATCAAGACGGAACCTCCGATGTTGTGGATAAAGAAGATATTGAGATTCTGGAAGCTTTGGGAGCTGGATTTTCAAAACCCTCTAGTGCCCAATTGCAAAAATTAAATCTGGAGACAGGGGTTATGGTTAGCCAAGTAAGATCGGGAAAACTTCGTAGTACCGGAATAAAGCCTGGGTTTGTAATTACTTCTATTAATCAGATTCCGGTAAAATCACCAAATCAAGTAGTTGAAATACTGACCAGCACATCAGGAGGTGTGTTAATAGAAGGATTTTATCAAAAAGGCCACAAGAAATACTACGGATTGGGCATATAAATAATCGAGCTACCCAGCTAAAACAAAATAATAATTCGCTGCAAATCATTACTTACGGCAATGAGATTTTAATTTGAGTGAAAAGCTTGCGTTAGAATCATTATTGCCGTAAGTTTGCGTCCCGCTTTATTGGGTAAGCAAAGCGTAAATTTGAACGCTTAAAATTAGTACTATACCTGTTTTATGAGACAACTCAAGATCACGAAATCCATCACCAACCGGGAAAGTCAATCTTTAGATAAGTATTTACAAGAAATTGGTCGTGAGGATTTAATTACCGCGGAAGAAGAAGTAGAATTAGCGAAGAAAATTAAGCAAGGAGATCAACGTGCGTTAGAAAAATTAACTCGAGCTAACCTTCGATTCGTAGTTTCCGTTGCTAAACAATATCAAAATCAAGGGCTAACGCTACCAGATTTGATTAATGAAGGAAACTTAGGACTTATCAAAGCTGCTCAAAGATTTGATGAGACGCGTGGTTTTAAATTTATTTCCTACGCTGTTTGGTGGATTCGACAATCTATTCTTCAAGCCTTAGCGGAGCAATCGAGAATAGTCCGTTTACCCTTAAACCAGGTAGGCTCTCTTAATAAAATCAATAAAGCTTTCTCTAGACTGGAGCAAGAATTTGAAAGGCCACCGAGCGCTGATGAATTGGCTGAAGCGTTAGATTTGCCGGAAGACAAGGTTGCGGACACCATTAAGGTTTCAGGTCGACATGTGTCTGTAGATGCTCCTTTTGTTGAAGGTGAAGACAACTCGTTGTTAGATGTATTGGTAAATGGAGATTCTCCAAAAGCTGATAGAGATCTTATGATGGAGTCTTTGCAAAGAGAAATCGAAAGATCTTTGTCTACATTAACTGAGAGAGAAAGAGATGTGATCAGATTATTCTTCGGAATTGGACGACAACATGGGTTGACCTTAGAAGAAATCGGAGCTAAATTTGATCTTACTAGAGAAAGAGTTCGACAAATCAAAGAAAAAGCTATTCGTAGGCTTAGACATACGTCAAGAAGTAAGCTGCTAAAAGCATATTTAGGATAAAAATCACTCGTACCACTTCAATTTACTTATTACATGGAAATTATGGAGCCCAAAGCCGGTTATGAAGCGGAGTTGAATTCGTGGATTAATCAGGAAAAATCTGCTGTAGATTTGATTAGTTCTGTTGGCAAGCTCATGTATGACAAAGGCGTTGAATTAGTCTTTTTCAGGAACCATTTAGTTGACGTTAACATTTCCCAATTGCTGAAGCTCTTTGGGTATGCAAAAAACGTTGTTAGAAAACCTGTTGCGGTCAAAGCTGTTTCTGAAATGGCAAAGGCCCTCTTAGAAATTGATTTGGCTCCTTCAAAAATAGACGTTGGAAAACTCACGGTAGAGTTTGAAGAAAGTGATACTTCGGTTTTAAGTGAGTTTTTAAACGACACACTTGGTGCCTATATTGGTCAGGACAAACACTCTGTGAAACCACAGGATGTAGTGTTATACGGTTTTGGCCGAATCGGTAGATTAGCGGCCAGAGAGCTTATTAAACAAGCTGGGAAAGGTCAGCAATTAAGACTTCGAGCGATTGTCACGAGAAATGTTGACGACCAACAGATTGTTAAAAGAGCGGACCTGCTTCGAAATGATTCAGTTCATGGCACCTTTAATGGGTCGGTGATTGAGGATTTGGAAAACAAATCACTGATTATTAATGGGCAGATAGTCAAAATGATTCAAGCCAGTAATCCTGAAGATATCGACTATACGGTTCACGGCATTGTCGATGCACTAATTATTGACAATACGGGTGTTTTTAACAATCGAGAAAAATTAAGTCGCCACCTCAAATCGAAAGGCTCTAGTAAAGTTCTTCTTACTGCACCTGGAGGGGAGGTTCCAAACATAGTATATGGAATTAACCACAAAGAACTTGACCTAGAAACGGAACAAATTTATTCAGCTGCATCCTGTACAACAAATGCAATTAGCCCCGTTTTAAAGGTAATTGAAGATGATTTGGGAGTTGTTAAGGGGCATATTGAAACTGTTCATGCTTACACCAATGATCAGAATCTTCTTGACAATATGCACAAAAAGCCACGTAGGGGGCGATCGGCGGCCATCAACATGGTTATAACTTCTACAGGAGCTGGTAAAGCTGTTACTAAAGTTATTCCAAGTCTGCAAGATAAATTAACAGCCAATGCGGTCCGTGTACCTACTCCCAACGGTTCTTTAGCAATTTTGAACCTAACTTTGGAAAAATCTACTTCAGTTGAAGAGGTTAATAGCCTAATGAGAGATGCAGCGTTAACGGGAGACCTTGTTAACCAGATCAACTATCAAATAAATCCGGAACTAGTTTCTAACGATATTATTGGCAACAATTGTTGCTCTGTATTTGACAGCAATGCAACTATAGTTTCCAAAGATGGTAAAACCGTAACTTTGTATGCATGGTACGATAATGAATTTGGTTACACTAAGCAGGTAATTCGCTTAGCCAAGTATATCGCAAAAGTTCGTAGGTTAATTTATTATTAATCGGTGGTGCACAACCAGGACATAATCTATGCTTTAGTCCCCATTTCATTTTTACCATAAAAAATATCAAACTGTACTCGCTTGAGCCGCAGTATACATCTGTTTATAGCTTCTAGCCAAATATCGCAAAACGCTGGTCATTTTCTGGAATGCGTCATCCGAAGCATTAGATATATTCGTTTTATTAAATTTGAGCATTAATTTAGCATATAATGCGTTGAAGCACACATCTATTTCATTCATGTTTGGCACTTCTGCTTTAATTCTATATTCTTTAATTACCTCTCTCGCCTGGTCATATAATTCAATATAATTAGAGTCCTGCAATCCAGTATAAAGGGTGTTATGCAAAAAATACAGTTCCCCAACTACTTCAGAAACATCTGATGTATGCCCCAAGGTTTCAATTCTCTTCTCTCGCATCTCAGAAATTAGACCAATATACCATTGCTTAATTTCCGAAAACTCCTCCTCAGATCTAGCCATTTCTGAAATTACTGACCTCTCTATGCGTCTAATTTCAAAATTGCTGGCACGAATTAAATCCTCAATTTGCCACATATACAAAACGTACTCAGCTATATTTTCACTTCTCTTATGCTGCGCAATAATCATTATTCTTCTCCTTCTTCAGAGTACATCTGATTTAGTTTATCCACTACTTGATTAGTTATATCAAGTTTACGATTGGCATAAATAAAGTTACCACCGAACACGTACTGAATAATGTAATCCATACCTAATTCAGTTCCAATTTTTTCCATGTAACCAACCGACTTGGCTGTATAAATCTTCATTTGATCTGCCGAATATTTTGCTAAAGATTCTCTTTCAGTTTGTTCAAGTTTAAAATAATCCTCCTGCAAAATCTGGAGATCAGACATCGCACGTTTGTACGCATCCTCACTCATAGATGGCATTTTTTCCTGAACACCTTTCTGGTATTTCAAAGCAGCATCTTGTTTCTTTTTCAACCTATTTTGTGCTTCGACTTCCTTGTCTGCCAAGCGTTTAGTCATTTCCACAGACAAAATAAATTTAGCCGCCAAGGAGTCTGCATTAACATATCCTATGTTGTAAGATACGGCTCCCTTACTTTGTAAAATAGTGGATTCCAAAGGACTTTCTGAATCAACGACCTTTGTCCCACCTGATAATTGCGTTTCTTCATTGGGTATTGAACATGAGCTTTTGCATGAAAAATGCAACACATATAGCACTCCTACGGCAACAGCCAGTATGCCATTTACAATTAAACCTTTATTCATTAATTTACGGTATTCTTATTTTTAAACGAACTTGAAAAGTCCTGACTCATTTCCACAAACCTTTTGGCGCAAGATTCAAGAAATGTATCATTTAGCATTCCCTTAACATCATCCAGCCCCATTACGTCACTCTCTTTAAGTTTATAGGTTTGCTCATATTGCCCCCGCTCCAGTTTAAGAATATACTTCTGATTCCAACTAAAAATTGTGATTTTGCAACCCGGATGACTTATCTCTTCTACAACACGCATGGTTAATTTTCGCGCTAAATTAGCATTAATTAATTTACCGAAATGGTCATAAATCCACATCTACCAATAATAAAAAAGCTCCTTGTAACAAATACAAAGAGCTTAACTGCTATGATAACAAAAAAGAACTGTCAGACTTAAATCAAAAACGGTTCTTTTTCAATGAATTTAAATGGCACGTTAACCATGAACGAATAATCTTCCCCGACTTCCAACATATCTTCGTCCTCTTCATTAAAGTACCAAGTTATGTTTACATCCAAGCCATTATTCTTTAATTCATTCATTTTATAAAGAATAAAGAGAATACGCTTAGAAGAAGAAATATTGAAAAATTCCAAATCAAGCACTAAGTTGCTTGACTTAGCCGGCTTCTGTAAATAATTATCAAACCAATCGAGAATAGGCGAATAAAATTCTTCAGCGTCTTCCGGAATCGATTTTCCAGCAATCTCCAGACTTCCCGTCAGCGAATTAAGGTTAATACGCGGTGTTGTTGAAGTTGCTTCTAGAAAAATAGAATTCATACTTAAGCAGTTAATTTCCTACTGATTATCTTTAAATATGGTAATTTTTCACCAATTACCGGTTAAATTTCTGCGGATAACGGTATTTTTAGACCAACAGAAATTAATACTCGACTAGTTTATACACCCATTAGATCCCGAAACTTGACGGCCTGGCGTCTAGAAACCTCAATCTCTTTATCTGTAGATAGTTGTATCATTAACCTGCCATTAAACCAAGGGGTGATGGAATCCACAAAACTGAGGTTAATTATTTGCTTCCGGTTCGCTCTGAAGAAATTTTGAGGACTCAAATTTTCTTGAAGTTGGTTAAGAGATTTTAGAATCAAAGGCCTATTTTCTTCAAAATTGACCCGTACATAATTCCCTTCTGATTCGAACAAGTGAACCTCTTTCAATTTAACGAACCAGCAACTTTCTCCATCCTTAATAAAGATTCGGTCATCTAAAGTCAAATTGGTTCGCTCTGGCTGCGACTCATTTTTTCTCGTGCGATTTGCTTTAGTGGTTAGCTTTTCAATAGTTTCTTTTAATCTATCGGGGTCAACTGGTTTCAATAAATAATCAAGTGCATTGTGGTCAAATGCTTTTATTGCGTATTCATCGTGAGCAGTTACAAATACTACATGCGGAGTCTTGTCCAATTCACCAAGCAAATCAAAACCAGACTTCTCCGGCATATTTATATCCAAAAACAACAATTCTGGATCAAAAGACTTGACACTGTCCAGTGCCTCCTGCACGTTTGAACACTCTCCAACAATTTCAATATTGTTATAAGGCCTCAACAAACTTCTTAACTCGGAACGAGCCAATCGCTCATCATCAATTATTAGCGTCTTCATTTAAAGGATTTTACAGGCAAGCGAAGGGACGCATTAACAAATTCTCCATCCTGCTCTATTTGAAAATGACCTTCTGTCCCGAACAGCAACTCAATTCTTTGTCTAGTATTTACAAGTCCTATTCCACGATCATCAATTGGAGAATAAACTCCACTATTCACTAAAGTCACATGCAAATATTCGTTAACATATGTCGATACCGAAACCACTCCACCGTCGACTAATTTAGAAATTCCATGCTTTACACAGTTCTCAACAAGAGTTTGTAATAACAGGGGCGGAAACGGAATCGAAAATGAATCGGGATGAATGTGATAAGAAATGCGTAGCCGCTCCTCGAATCTGATTTTTTCCATCTCCAAATAGTTTTTTACTAAATCTAATTCTGTCTCAAATGGAACCAGCTTCTCCTGCCCCATACTTAGCGCTCCTCTAAGGACATTGGAAAGTTTGGTTATTGAGGTTTTCGCTTTATCAGGGTTTTCGCCTATCAGTGCACGAATGCTATTCAGAGAATTAAACATGAAATGAGGATTTAACTGATATTTTAAACTATTCAGTTCCACCTCTTTGGTTGAAGCAGACAATTTTAAACGTTCAATTTCTTGCAATCGTGATTTTTCGAAATAATGAAAACCGAGATACAAACAAGACCAGATAAAGAAAAACACCGCCGAATTGACAAACTGAATTAACATTTCCCCAAAAGACCAGTAAATTGATTCTAATGCGAACACCTTATTTTCCAATAAATAAAGGCCAGCGCCTTGAACGATGCTAATTGAATAAACCAGAATTGTGGATTTAATAAGAACTGCAATTAATACTCTTGGAACAAGCCATTCCAATCTTTTATTCAGCCAACCACCACCAATAACAACCCATCTAAACAAATGCGTCAATCCAAGTGCAACTATAAAAAAGGAACTGAGAAATATTATCTTCGTTATGCTCAGTTTGTTCTGAAAAATGTGAACGAGAGCATATATTGTGGTAAGGCCACCCCACCCAACAAACTGAGACAACCAGTACAACCTATTTTTATATCCTACATTCACGAATAGCTCCTTGAATCGTAAACATATCAATCTCAAAAGTCATTACAAACAGATATAGCATTATATTAATAAGACTCGTTCCTTAAAATACATACTTACACTTTCGTTCATTAATCCATGTCCAAAAGGCAAGATATGGAGTTTTGAATTTGGAATCTTCTTAGCTACTTGATTACCAATGCTTGCCGGAATTACAGAATCAAATTCACCAAAAATCAACTCTACATTTATCGAATAATCTGCTGTGCATCGTGCAATTTGACTAATCGTCGGATTAACCTTTCTGTAGGATACCCAAGTATTGTACACTTGCCACCTCGATTGTGAGGATTGCATTTGTCCAACAGCAAATTTGTAAAGCTTAGCATTAATTATTTTAAGACACTTAGCCGTTAGACAGATTCGAAAAAACAGATTCGGATGCTCAGTAACATACTTAAATACAAGCCTTCCTAGTCCCGTCATAGTTCCAAGTCCTCTCCAAAAATTTTGCTTCAGTCCATCCGGAGCAATTAAATAAATAGTATCAACAACAGACGGAATTAACGTGAGAACGAACAAAGCCACTCGCCCCCCCATACTATACCCAATTAGACTGCACGTAGAAATGTTTTCAACTTGAAATAGTAATTCCAGCAACTGACCAAAATGTTTTCCCGAAACTGGATCTTTCTCAATTCGATCTTCTGGATAAACACTATCAAAGTGATGGTAATGATTGAGTATAATTATCCTATACTTTGCACCGAGGCTATCGCTAAACGCTTCGTAATCTTCAGGTGGTCTCCCAAATCCTGGAAAGGCAATTAAATTAGCAGTTCCAGCCCCTGTAATCTTATACGAAATAGTAAATTCGCCAAGTGTTAATAACTTGTTCATAGTCTAGATTGTTGGAATATGCGCGAATAGTAATTTCGCAGAAATTCGGACATAGGTAAAATACACTTAAACGAGATTAGGAAAATGCCTAAAGATAATAGTATAAAATCAGTTTTAATTATTGGAAGCGGCCCTATAGTTATTGGGCAAGCGTGTGAGTTTGATTATTCGGGATCTCAGGCATCTCGCTCATTGCGTGAAGAAGGGATTGAGGTTACCTTAATAAACTCAAACCCTGCAACGATAATGACTGACGAAGTTGTCGCGGACAATGTTTACTTACTTCCTCTTACTCCGGAATCAATTCGGTCGATTTTGGAGAAACACGACATAGATGCGGTTCTTCCAACCATGGGGGGGCAAACGGGATTAAATCTGTGTATCAAATGTAGTAAAATGGGCATTTGGGACGAATTCAACGTTCGTTTAGTTGGTGTTGACATCGACGCCATAGAAATTACAGAAAATAGAGAAGCGTTCCGGCAACTAATGACCGAAATCGGAGTGGGAATGGCTCCGCAAGCCACAGCTAAGTCCTTTCTTGAAGGTAAAAAGATTGCCCAAGAATTTGGTTTCCCATTATGTATTAGAGCTTCGTACACCCTAGGAGGAACAGGGGCTGCAATTGTTTATGACGAAAAAAACTTTGATCAGAAGTTAAATGATGGCCTTCACAAATCCCCTATTCACGAGGTGATGATAGACAAAGCCATGATGGGGTGGAAGGAATTTGAATTAGAGTTATTACGCGACAAAAACGATAATATCGTTATAATCTGTTCAATTGAGAACTTTGACCCAATGGGTATTCATACTGGAGACTCAATTACGGTTGCGCCCGCCATGACTCTTTCCGATTCGACTTATCAGCGAATGAGAGATATGGCAATCAAAATGATGCGGGCCATTGGGGATTTCGCAGGTGGTTGTAATGTTCAATTTGCCGTTAGTCCAGATGAAAAAGAAGATATAATTGCTATTGAAATCAACCCAAGAGTTTCAAGATCATCGGCTCTTGCATCGAAGGCCACTGGTTATCCCATTGCCAAGATTGCTTCAAAACTTGCGATAGGTTATCATCTTGATGAATTGACCAATCAAATAACTCAATCTACCTCCGCTTTCTTCGAGCCAACACTTGACTACGTAATCGTCAAAATTCCACGTTGGAATTTTGACAAATTTCAAGGCGCAGATCGGCAGATTGGCCTACAAATGAAATCTGTTGGTGAGGTAATGGGTATCGGACGTTCCTTTCAAGAAGCGCTGCAAAAAGCTTGTCAGTCATTAGAAATAAATCGGAATGGACTTGGAGCGGATGGGCGAGAATTGAGAGATCAAAACGAGATTTTAAATAGCCTTGAACATCCTAGTTGGAATAGGTTATTTCATGTATACGATGCCATAAAACTTGGAATTCCTTTCAAAACGATTCAAGAAAAAACCAAAATTGATGACTGGTTTCTCAGACAAATAGAAGATCTGATCAAATTAGAAAACAAAATTGAACAGTATCGCATTGAAGATATTCCAAAGAGTTTACTGCTTGAAGCTAAACAAAAAGGATATGCTGACCGACAGTTAGGGCATTTAATGCGATGTTTGGAAAGTGAAGTATTTACTAAACGTCATGAACTTGGAGTTAAACGTGTTTACAAACTTGTTGACACTTGTGCCGCAGAATTCGAGGCTAAAACTCCTTACTACTACTCTACTTTCGAGTCAGAGAATGAGTCAATTGTTTCAGACAAAAAGAAAATTGTTGTTCTTGGATCTGGTCCCAATAGAATTGGGCAAGGAATAGAATTTGATTATTCGTGTGTTCATGGCGTTCTGGCCGCAAGCGAGTGTGGATATGAAACTGTCATGATCAACTGCAATCCGGAAACAGTTTCTACCGACTTTGATACAGCTGACAAGCTCTATTTTGAACCAGTTTTTTGGGAGCATATTTACGAAATAATATTGCACGAAAATCCAGTTGGAGTTATTGTTCAATTGGGAGGTCAAACGGCATTGAAATTGGCAAAAAAACTGGAAAAATACGGGATAAAGCTAATGGGAACGGCTTTTCAAGCCTTAGATTTAGCCGAAGATAGGGGACGCTTTTCAAATCTGTTGGTAGACCTTGACATACCATTCCCAAAATTTGGAGTAGTGCAAAGTGCTGAACAAAGTATTGAACTCTCAAAGGATCTTGGATTTCCACTTTTGGTAAGACCATCATACGTATTAGGTGGGCAGAAAATGAAAATCGTAATAAGCGAAGAGGAATTGGAGCACCACGTGGTTGATATTCTTCGTGACATGCCAGACAATCAAATCCTGTTGGACCACTTTTTAGGTGGTGCAATCGAAGCTGAAGCTGACGCAATTTGCGATGGTGAACAAGTGCATATTTTAGGAATAATGCAACATATAGAACCAGCTGGGGTACATTCAGGAGATTCTTATGCGGTTCTTCCTCCATATAATTTGGGCGACCTGATTATTCAAAAAATTGAAGAATACACGAAGAGAATTGCATTGGCCTTAAAAACGGTAGGCTTAATTAACATTCAATTTGCAATCAAGGATGACAAAGTCTATGTCATCGAAGCGAACCCAAGGGCATCAAGAACAGTTCCTTTTATTGCAAAAGCATATAAAGAACCTTATGTAAATTTCGCCACCAAAGTTATGTTAGGCTCAAAGAAATTGAGTGAATTTGACTTTAACCCAGTTAAAAAAGGCTATGCGGTCAAGATTCCAGTATTTTCATTTGATAAATTTCCAAATGTTAACAAAGAACTTGGACCAGAAATGAAGTCGACCGGAGAAGCGATTCAATTTATCGATGACTTGAAAGATCCTTTTTTTGTAAAGGTTTACTCTGAACGAAACTTATATCTGAGCAGATAATCTTTGACACTACTTTAGTCTTTATGTTTATTTTCGGGCCAATAAACATAATTCATGGCCAATTTTTTCAAGCAGTACAAAGCTTATTTCGTTGCTTTAGTTGTATTTCTAGGAGTAGCTGCTGGTTTTTACAAACCAGCACTGGAAGGGTATGTTCCTGTGATGCACGACATTCAGACTCACAGGACAAGTTCTAAAGAAATTGTTGAATCTGAAATCTTGAATGGCGAAAAGCCCGCATGGACAAGTAGGCTATTTGCCGGTATGCCCACTTATCAAATTTCCTCTCCATTCACGAGGTGGCTGTACCTGGGTGTTTACAAAACAATTACGTTTGGCTACCCTTATCCAGTTGGTGCAATATTTCTACTGTTCTTGGGAATGTTTATCCTCTTACGTTGCCTCAAAGTAAATCCTTGGCTTTCAATTTTCGCATCGTTAGCCTTCGGTCTGAGTTCGCATTTCATTATTATTTTGGGAGCAGGACACTCCACCAAAACTCTAGCCATGGCATTCACTCCACCTTTAATCGGAATGTTTATAAGGCTTTGGCGAGAAAAAAATTACCTCCCGTATGCTGCTGGTTTTCTGTTATTCCTAATGCTTCAACTTGGGGCTAATCACCTTCAAATTACGTACTACTCCATTATCTTATTGCTTCCGGTAGGAATAGTTGAACTCGTTGCTAGCTTTAAGCAATTCGCACGAAACCATGTTTTTGCAAAAATTGCTTGTATCCTGGTTGCTACAATTGTGGCCGCCTCTGTTTCTAGTCCAAACTTGTTGATGACAAAGAATTTTGCGGAACATACGATCAGAGGAAAATCAGAGTTAACGATTAATCCTAATGGTACTAAAATAGATTTCAGTTCCGCAAATAAGTCCGAAGGATTAGATAGAACTTATATAACAGAATACTGCTACGGCAAATCGGAGCTAGTTAGCTACTTGTTCCCACATGCTGTAATGAATCCAAATACCCCATCATTAGGTGAGCGTATTGGGAATCGACAAGAGCTAATGGCATTGAACAAAGCCTACCAACAAAATGCACGAAAATTACCTAGTGGAAACCGCGGAGTATTTCTAGGTGATTATTTCGGTAACCAGACAATGGCTAAGCCTCATTATATAGGAATCATTCTTGTGTATCTTGCCATTCTTGGTCTTCTTTTTTCATCAGACCGACTAAAATGGTCACTGTTTGGAGTGTCGATCCTGTCTATCTTATTAGCATTGGGCAAAAACCTTGGAGGATCCATTGAAGATATGTGGCTTACCAATTTCTTCATTGATAACATACCTCTTTACAATAAATTCAGAGCTGTTAAAATGATTCTAGTTTTGGCCGAAATTTCTGTTGTGGTTTTGTCAATGCTTGGAATTAAATCCATTATAGACAATGTGAATAACTTCAAAAAAGATTCCTCCATGAGAAAATCATTCCTGATTGCATCCGGTGCATTTGTTGTATTTGTTGTTGCAAATTTGGTGAATCCAGAATTAATTGCTGAGTTTTTTAGCGCGAATGAAACCACCGTAATTGCAGAATATGGGGCAGAATTAATGCAGTCCAATCCACAAGAGAATGCCGTTTTTGGCAATGCTGTGGACAACCTGAAAGAATATCGAATGGAAGGTTTCAAATCTGACGTAACCAAATCTCTCATCTTATTACTCATTGCAATAGCCGTTTTGTCTGTTTTCATATTTAAAACCTTACAGCCTGCAGTAGTTATTGGTTTAGTTGGAGTTTTAGTTGCCGGAGACATGCTTGTGGAAGCTACAAATTATCAGGATAATTCTAAGAACAACCGAGGGAAGTATGCCAGATGGAAATTGCGAGAAGATTTAAATCTCCGACCAGTTGCCGCAACTGCAGCAGACATGCAAATTTTACAGCAAGAGGCTTCTCAAGTACCCAATTTCTCGGCAAAATATAAACAAGTAGTTACCAAACTCCGAGATGTTGGCAGAATAGTCAACAAAATTGACCAAGGCAATGCACAGTTCTCAACGCTCGCTTTCAACACTAATTATCGTGTAATTTGTTTGGACAATCCTTTTAATGACGGAACTACTGCATTCTTCCACAAAAATGTTGCGGGATATAACCCGGCAAAATTGAAAACTATTCAAGAACTTATTGAATTTCATCTTTCTGGAGAGATTAGAAATCTAAATTCTTTAGAAAAGGCGAATGTCCTAAATATGTTCAACACCAAGTACATAATTACTCCTGATCGCAAAAGAGCTTTGCCTAATCCCTATGCATTCGGAAATGCTTGGTCCGTAACAAAAGTCAAAGAGGTTTCTAGTGCAGATGAAGAAATTCTAGGACTGAAAGAAGTTGATTTGAAAAATACGGCCGTTATCAGAAAAAAATACACCAATCTTTTACCTGATGAAATTCCGACTTCAAGTGGTGCCAAAATTTCTCAAATCGTGGAGAATTACAATCCCGAGCATTTAGTTTACAATTTCGAATCGAATCAGAAAGAAGTTGTTGTGTTTTCTGAAATTTACTACGAAGATGGATGGAATGCCTACATTGACGGTGAACTGGTTGATCATTATCAAGCCAATTATATATTACGCGCACTCACAGTCCCTGAAGGCAAGCACACAATTGAATTCAAATTTGAACCTACTAGTCTTGCCAGCCTGAACATGTTAGGGAACATTTCATCTGTTGTTTTACTTCTATTGTTAATTGCCGGATTCGGCGCCCCATATCTTTTGAAAAGAAAGAAAGAAGTATCAGATAAAACTGCATGAAAAAAATCTTAATTATCACTTACTACTGGCCTCCTAGCGGGGGGGCTGGAGTACAGCGATGGGTAAAACTTGCTAAATATTTACCCGACTATGGAGTTAAACCAATCATTCTCACTGTAGATTCAGCAAGTGCCAGCTATATGCAAGTGGATAAAAAATTGATGGAAGATGTTGATCCAAATTTGATAGTCCACACTACCAACTCTTTCGAACCAATTAACATGTACGCGAAAATAGTTGGTAAAGAAAAAGTACCGACCGCAGGATTTTCAAATGTTAATAATTCGAACTGGAAGCAAAAATTAATCAATCGGATTCGAAGCAATTTCTTTATTCCAGATCCTAGAAGAGGCTGGAATAAGTATGCCTGCAAAAAGGCTATTGAGATCATTGAAAACGAAAGAATAGATACTGTTATTACCAGTTCGCCACCCCATTCTACACAGCTTATAGGTTTAAAATTAAAAACTAGCCATAAGCTTCGATGGATCGCAGACCTGCGGGATCCATGGACGGACATTTACTATTATGGAATTCTCGGACATAGCGTTCTGTCTAAATGGATAGACAAAAAGTATGAAAATACAGTTGTTAACTCGGCAAACGATATCATTACTGTGAGCCATTCGATTAAGCAGTTATTTGGGGCTAAACTAAAAAATGGAGATCACAGTAAAATACACATTGTTCCCAATGGATTTGACCATGAAGATTTTCAATTTGAAGTAGAAAAGAACAAAGAGCATTTTACCTTAGTGTACACAGGCACAATGTCCAACCAATATAATCCGGCAGTAATATTCGAGTGTGTTGAAAATTTAAACCAAAATTTTGGCAGTGATTTGATCCGGTTACAAATTGTCGGCAGCGTTTCTGAGGATATTACTCAGGAAATTAAGAACAAACTTCCAAACGCAGAATTTGTTGGCCATGTCTCGCATAACAAAGTTGTTCGACTTCAAAAATCTGCTGACATGTTACTACTTGTAATTCCGGAAGTTACGAATAGCGAAGGCATCCTTACTGGAAAACTCTTCGAATACTTGGCTAGCGGAAATCCTATCCTTGGTCTTGGTCCCGTGAACGGAGATGCCCATCAAATTGTGGAAGAATGTAGACTGGGAAAATTCTTCGCACGAAAGGACAAAAAGGAAATTTCAAAGTACCTACAAGAAGCTGTTCAAAATTGGAAAGGCAACGTACATTTTACCGAACAAAATGAGCGAACGAAAATCTATTCCAGAAAATATCAAGCTCAACAAATTGCAAAAATTATTGAAGACCAGTAAATACTTGTCTATCATCTACGCATACAAGACGGGACTTTCTACTTCGGTTTCGGTAAATTTTATACCAATTTCCTGCAGTTCCGACAAAATTGGCTCGTAAATATCTTTAGTAACCGGCACTTGAACTCCCTTCGCATTAATGGTTCCATTTAGTATCAGTTTTCCGCAAATTGCAACTGGAATTCCAACAGTATCGCTCATTGCTGTGTATACTTGATCTGCTCCAATATGAACCATTGAAGAATTAATCTCTTTTATTTCATCATCCAACTCGTAAACAAATTTGTGCCACATCACAATCATATCCTGATCCGAAGGATCTAAGCTCCATTTACCTTCAAGAATTTTTTGAAGTACCTGAGCTGGAGTAGCATTCTTAAGTCCAATTTTAATGTCTTCAAATATTCCCAGCCATTCTAATTTATCCCAAAGCGGATCATCCTGATCAATTTTCAAGTACGATTTCAGTTTTAGTTCAACACTATCGTGAGGATTGTATGCTAGAAATGAATTAATGAATTCCCGGTAAGTCATGTTTTCGGAGCCTTCAAGTGTGTACGAATCATCCGTTGCACCTAATTGCACGAATGCATCCCAAGCTCTGCAAAACCCAACTCTTCTTAATGTACCTCTATAGATTGTTGGAATATCCTCTAATCCATAAATACTCCTGTAGCCAAGCGAATCTCGATTTGCATACCCCTCAAATTTCCCATAACCGTCTATATCTATAACCTCCGTTCTTCTAAATAACTTGTTATAAGGAATATACTTGTATTTTCCTTCTTGAATAAACTTGGCAGCTCCACCCTGCCCTGCTAACACCACATTTCGTGGATTCCAGGTGAATTTATAGTTCCACGGATTGTTATCCGAATTTGGCGCAACCAGCCCTCCTGTAAAGGATTCAAAAATTTTCATCTTACCACCGGAATCAGCAATTTGGTCCAGTACATGCTTCGCTGACATATGATCAATTCCCGGGTCCACACCGATTTCATTCATTACCACAATTCCTGCAGCAATCGCCTCTTGGTGAAGCGCTTTCATTTCAGCGCTTACATAAGAAGGAGTAATTACATCCTTTTTTAAAGCAATACAGTCTTTCGTTACTTCCACGTGAAATCTAGCCGGTAACATACTTATAACCAAATCAACTTTGGCCAATTCAACTCTCCTAATATCAGAATCAAGGGCGTTGAACTCAAAAGCTTCTCCGCAAACATGACTACCAACCTTTTCCTGAGCCAAAGCTAAATCCGAATCTCCAACTCTAATTAGCCAAGAGTTTTCTTCAGCATTGTCTAGTAAATATTTTATCAATGACGAGCTTGATCTTCCAGCTCCAATAACCAATATCTTTTTGGTACCTGCTACTGCTTCCACGCTTTAAGTTTTTGCTAAATTAGTTTAATATGAATTTGTGATTGTAATTTCTAGGATTATTCTCCTTTAAATAAAGTTGGGATGTTTTATAACTTCTTTCAAAACCTTTCGTACCACATTCGTATTGCATTAATCTTATCCTAAAATCAACCTAAATAAAAGAATTAGAGCTGTTTATATTATTTATTTCAATTTCATTTCTCAGTACCAGCCAGAAAAGCGGAACCTTGTTAATCAAGTCTAAATCAAGTTCCTCGTTTAAACTTTTGTTGGATAGTGTGACACAAAATCAAGTTGCTTGCAACTCCATACAGATAACCGAAGTCAACAAACCTAGGGTAAAAGCCAGCATACTTTTTGACCAAGGATATCCAGCGATAATTAAAACAATTAGGATTAAAACCAACTCTACATCAGTTTATGAAATTCATTCAAATGAACAGGGAATTAATGTCCTGTTATTTGATAAATACGAAACTGTAGTGTTCTAAAAAAACTGGACAGGAAAAAATGAATTCTTAAATTTCTGTCAA
>JAHDGY010000037.1 GCA_020631555.1 Flavobacteriales bacterium
TCTAATTCAGCTTGATAAACTGCTAGTCTATCAGAAGCAAGCTCACGTTCTAACTTCCGAATCAAACGACCTGCAATTGTCTTGAGTTTACACTCAACTTTCTTTGCATTTTTCCTTCGTTTGGGATGCTTTGGATTGTAAGTATCTCGAAGCAACTGCTTGGTCATTGCACCGATCAATGCTCTTTTTAGCCAATTTTGCATCGGTGGGAAAAGTTGTATTATTCTCTTGAACCGTTGTGTCCGATAAAACCTGGTCTTGCTGTGCTGCTTTACCGTGGAGCGACTAAATAAGTGGATTTTCAATAAAAAATCCAGAAAAATCAACCCCCTAAAGGTTTTTAAGGAGCGACTAAATATGAATGACATGCATTTATAGACGGACAAACAAAACAGGCTCACCCAACGGGTGAGCCTGTGCAATTGGTGAAATATTTTCCAGAACCTATAGCGTTCCTCTGTTCTCTTGCTCTCTTTCGATTGCTTCAAACAGTGCTTTGAAATTTCCTTTACCAAAGGACTGCGCTCCTTTACGCTGAATTATTTCGAAGAACATGGTTGGTCTGTCAACCACTGGTTTTGTAAATAACTGCAGCAGGTAGCCTTCATCGTCCCGATCAATCAAGATTCCATGTTTTTTTAATTCCTCAACATCTTCGTCAATTTCTCCAACTCGATCTAGAAGGTCGTCGTAATAGGTATCCGGAACATACAGAAATTCAACTCCTCGGTCCCGCATTGCAGAAACTGTTTCAACAATGTTGTCGGTTGCAACAGCAATGTGCTGAACTCCGGCTCCATTGTAAAATTCCAAATATTCTTCAATCTGAGATTTTTTCTTCCCTTCAGCTGGTTCATTAATTGGAAATTTAATGCGACCATTTCCGTTGCTCATTACCTTGCTCATCAGTGCAGTATAATCCGTAGAAATGTCTTTGTCATCAAACGAGATAATTTGAGCAAAGCCCATCACTTCAGCATAAAATTTACACCAAGTATTCATCTCATTCCAACCTACATTTCCAACCATGTGGTCAATAAATTTTAATCCAACGGGTTCCGGGTTGTAGTGGGATTCCCATTTTTTATACCCAGGAAGAAATACACCATTATAGTCCTTTCGTTCTACAAATATGTGAACCGTTTCTCCATAGGTGTAAATTCCAGATTTAATAACATGCCCGTTTCCGTCCTCCTCCCGGGTTGGCTCCATGAATGGTTTTGCCCCTCTTTTTGTGGTTTCTTCAAACGCACTTGCAGCATCTTCTACCCAGAGAGCCATAACTTTTACTCCGTCGCCGTGCTTGTTAATATGTTCGTTAATAACGCCGTTTTCCTCCAATGGAGTGGTAAGAATTAAGCGAATCTTGTCTTGCTTTAAAACATAGGAAACCCGATCGTTTACCCCAGTTTCTAATCCTGCATACGCCTCAGATTGAAATCCAAAAGCAGTTTTGTAGAAATGTGCCGATTGTTTCGCATTTCCAACGTATAATTCAACATAGTCGGTTCCTAATAAAGGCAGGAAATCCTCGGCATCATCAAATAACTTTTTGATGCCATATTCTGTGTTTTGTAGATTTCTAAGATCTTTTATTTCAGCTGCCATAACTAATTTTATTCGTAAACAATTTATTAAGGTCTATGGATCATATCCATGATTTATGATAGTTGCCAGCGTCTATTTCTAGCGCCTGTTTGGTTACCTTCAAAGGTTTAAAGGTGTCAACCATTACTGCAAGTTCTTCCGTTTGTTTTTTGCCAATGCTCCGTTCCATAGCTCCTGGATGTGGACCATGCGGAATTCCAGCAGGATGCAATGTTATTTGACCGGCGTTAATGTCGTTACGACTCATAAAATCTCCATCTACGTAATAAAGAACCTCGTCTGAGTCAATATTACTATGATTGTATGGGGCGGGAACTGCCTCTGGGTGATAGTCGTACATTCTTGGGCAAAAAGAGCAAACAACGAATGCATCCGTTTCAAATGTTTGATGAACTGGAGGTGGCTGGTGCACGCGCCCTGTAATTGGTTCGAAGTCGTGAATAGAAAAAGCATAAGGAAAATTATAACCATCCCAGCCAATAACATCAAACGGATGTGTGGCATAAACATATTCGTGAATCATGCCTTGCTTTTTAACCTTTATTATAAAATCTCCCGATTCGTTGTGCGTCTCCAAATTAGTAGGTGGTCGCAAGTCCCGTTCACAATATGGAGAATGTTCCAAATGTTGCCCGAACCAGTTTCGATAACGCTTTGGTGTGTAGATAGGCCGATAGGATTCAACAATGAAATGACGATTATCTTCATTCTGAAACTGAAGTTGATAAATCATTCCTCTTGGAATTACCAGATAGTCACCATATTCAAAATCAATGCTTCCTAAGAGTGTTTTCAGCACACCGCTACCTTTATGAATGAATATAATTTCATCAGCATCAGCGTTTTTATAGAAATACTTGGTCATGGATTGTTTAGGGGCTGCCAATACAATGTGGCAATCGGAGTTAACCAGAACAGGTGTTCGACTATCTAAGAAATCATTTTGTGGTTTTATGTCAAATCCTTTTAGCGAGTATGCCAACATGTTTTTGTCAACTGCTATTTCCGGTTCAACGGAGTAGGACTTTATAATTTCCTTTACCTGAGTGGGCCGATGTTCATGATATAGTAAAGAAGACATCCCATCGAAGCCAATGGTGCCAAAAAGTTGCTCATAATAATAGGAGCCGTTTGGCTTCTTAAACGTTGTGTGCCGCTTATGTGGAATTTTTCCCAGTTTGTGGTAAAATGGCATATTCCAAGATTTTAAATTCTAAAAGTGATTAAAAAAACGAAGTGATGATTAATTTACGTGGCGATTTCACGATAATTTAGGAATTAAGCACAGTCTGTCCATTCACCAAAACCATCCAAAATCAACAAAAAAGCTGATCATTCAGGATTTCTGCGAGTTATCTCCTTGAACGAAAAAAGGAATAAATGCTTCTTAGTGCGCATGCAACGAAGGTACAAATTCACCTGAACAATGACAACCCCAGTGGTAGCGTATCAAATTGGTTGGTATTGCTATCCTATAACTTATCTCTGAATTATTGGCGTGAAGTTAACTTTTGAAAAGCGGTGTCGAACTTACCTTCTCGTTTTAAAACTTCAATTACGAAGTCACGAAATGCACCCATACCTCCATTCGATTCGGTGATTATGTCAACTATTTCTTTCGTGTAATACGGAGCACTCTGCGGACAACCAGCTATTCCAACTTTTCGAAGCAGTGCATGATCGTTCACTTCATCACCGATGAACGCAATTTCATCAAAGGTGATTCCTCTATCCTCCATTAACGTTTCTAATAGGCCAACTTTGTCTTTTATTCCCAAATGAAAGTGCTCTACTTTCAACTTGTTCATTCTATTCCTTAATGCTGGAATGTCCTCCCCAGAAATTACCATGACGTCAATTCCGGCCAATTTGGCCAGAGCTAAACCAACCCCATCTGAAGTACTGAATCTTTTGGCTTCTACACCATTGTCTAGGTAGTACATTCCACTATCGGTCCAAACCCCATCGATGTCTGAAATGAAAAGTTTAATCATCCTAATTCGATGTCTTCAAGACGAATAACTTCGTCTTTTTCAATATTCATTGCGAGTTTCTTGCCCAAAATCTTATTTCGGTCTATCCATTTTATCCCATTTCCTGGAGAAAGTAGATGTATATCTTCTTCTTTAATTGCGTGTCCTTTGGGCAGGCTTTTAATAGTGGCAATGGACCTTTCAAGTTTGTTTTTTGCTGATGCGGTGGATTCTGCAATAAATATTTTTTTCTCACCAAGAGACCTTTCTAGAAGACGAATGTCACGAATCATTTTTTGCAGCCCGATAATTCCTAAACTTCCTTTCTGGTCTGTTCCTTTCATGTCTCGATTAATAGTGATGTGCTTTTCAATAATTTTTGCACCTTTCGAAACGGCCGCTATTGCAGAGGATATTCCGATGGTGTGATCCGAATAACCAATAGTATAGTCTGGGTAGTGTTCGATTAAGTAATCAATAGTATTTAGGTTTACATTGTCTGGGTGAGTGGGGTATTCAGAAACACAATGCAGAATAGACAAATTTGAATTGTGTTTTGTGATTACGGCAATAGCTTCGTCCAGTTCTTTTTTTCCGGCCATCCCAGTGGATACGATAATCGGAATTTTTGTTTCAGCCAGTGCCTCTAACAAGGGTAAGTTAGTTAGGTCTCTGCTAGCGACTTTCAGAAAATCTGGACTGAATTTATTTAGAACTGACATTGCTTTGGTTGAACATATTGTTTCAACAAAATCAAGGCCTAATTCTTTGGCATGTTGATAGATTTCAAAGTGCTGAGAATCGTCTAATTCCAAAAAAGCACGGTGCTCGCCATAAGTTGGACCAAAAGAATTAGGGCCCGTGTAAGGCTCCATCATTTTGGAGTGGGTCAACTCTTGAGACAAGTCCCTTTTGGTGAGCTTAACAGCATTAATTTTGGGCAAATCTAAATTGAATAATTCATCAACCACTGGTCGTGCGGCGAAGTCAACGATTAGTTTAGCGATGTCTACTGAACCATTATGGTTCTGGCCAATTTCACCAATTATATACGTCATTTGTCATTCTGTTTTATCTGTTGTTTCATATTGTGTAGTAGGTCTGGCTTAGACTCTAAGAATTCGATTAATGAGTGAAAGTCTTGATTGCCTATTTCAACATTCCGATGCCATTCAAAATAGATTTCTTTCAGTACGTCAAAATCTTGCGGCGTATCCAAAGTACATCGAATGTTCTGTAATGGAATAGATATCGGGATTAATTTGATATTAAATTTATGAGGTTGCGTGTAGATGCAATTTGTCACATGCTCGATACAATTAGGCTGTGCTGATTTGTGAATTTGTAGCAAGGCATTGTAAGAGACAATTTCTGCAAAAAAACCATAGTGGGTTAGGATGCAAGGCTTGCCGTTAACTTCAAAGGACAAATAATCTTCCCCGGAATAGGCGTCGATAAGTTCACTTAATCTTTCAAGGTCGATAAAGGGATTGTCCGAGCAAATTCGAATTATAGTTTGGATATCGTGTTGTTGAGCGCATTGAATAAATCTGTCTAAGACATTGTTTTCCGGACCTCTAAATACAGGTGAGCCCATATCCTTACCAATTTTTTCAATAACATCATCATTGGGTGCAGTGCTTGTGGCAACAATTGTTTCCACTGCGTGCCCAACATACTTTAACCGAGAAAGTAGAATATGCAGAAAAGTATTGTTCCCGTCAACGGGCTGAACAATCTTGCCAGGCATTCTGGTCGAACCTGTTCTAGCTTGTACTACGATTTTGGTTTTTCTATACTGCATGGATAGATGTTAAGCTCGCAAATCTGCCACTTTTATCTGGAAATCTTCCTTTTCTTCAATACTTCTTTGAATGTTTTCAAGTACGTGATTGCCGGTTATGTAGTACTTGCGGATAAAGTTTTGATAAACTTTGTAATTGATTTTGGGGTTTGATTTGCTTAGTTCTTTGGTTAAATCCTCTTGTTTACCAATTCGGATTCCGACGCCTTCCTCGATCCAATTTATAAGGTCTTGATGCAAATAGTCTAAAACATACATGGGCTTATAGTATTGAATGAACTCAGTTCCGACGGTTGAGAAAGCAACGACCAGAGCATCGCACCATTCTAAGTGTTGGTGCAGTTTTCCTGATCTGTCGATAGTAAAATTATGAAAACCAACATTGTCTGCTGCAGTTCGGAAAAAAGCATCGTCCGTTTCCCGTGGATGAGGACGAATAACTAATTCGCACAATTCTTCATTTTGCTTAACGCTTCGGAGTATGTCTTGCATTAGAATGGTTCTCAATTCCTGATCGCGCTGGGGTTGGCTGGCGTACAGGATTTTTCTTTTCGAGGTATGAGGTAGTTTAAGTGGTTCGATAATCCTTGTTGTTGGTACCACACGCCCACTGGCTCTCAGTTGATAATGTTTATAGCCTCCTTCCTGGATAAGTAAATCTGTAAAATAGGTGCCCCACACAAAAGTGATATCAGGCAATAAAGGTTTGGATTTGTACATGCCATACATATAACTTGGGTGCAAATTGTGGATATTGCCATGTTGAAAGCCAAATGTTTTTACGCCGTTTTTGCGAGCGGCATATTGAAAGACTTTCTGCTGAGGACTATTTTCATCGGAGATTAGGATGCCTTTGAAATGAGTTTCGCTGAAGAATTTGTTCAATGATTGATATCTCAGGAAACAAAGAAAAAAGAACAGCTTGTCTTGCCAGAAATAGGAATGAATAGCTTCGCTTGAATTCGAGTTTGTTATTCTGGTGTTCAGCTTAAGGTTTTTAATCGCTCTATTGAATTTCCTTATATCTTTTATAAACGTGAAATTTAACAGGTATCTGGCGAAAATACTGTCAGTACAGAACATGTTTTCAGGGCTTTTAGATTTTCTTTTGTTACCCTTTTCGGTGTTAAATAATGTTCGGTTAAACAAAAGATCGTAACCCAAATTGACGGCGGGCTGATTGTTGTTCTTGGCTAATTCTAAGGGATTAACCACCTCAAGAAATTCTTGCTGAAAATTTGGAAGTCGTTTGAATTTGGATAGAATCGAAATAAGTTCTCCCCCACATTTACCAACGATTTTTTAAGAGATTTTTTTTGTTGCAGAGGTCCGTCATTACCGATGTTTAGGTTCTTGTTTCGAAATCGCATGTACGTTCTAAAATTGTTTAGAAACCAAATGTCGAAGCCAATCTCCTCTTCAAAATCTTTGAATTTTCTTTCGTTGACGTTGTAAAAGTTTACAACCTGCTCAAATGATTCATTACATATCTTTTCTTTAACGTCAAAGACGATTTCATCTGCACGCGAATGCAGTTGACCTTGGGTGCTCTTCATGGGTTTGAGTTAGGGCCTAATAATGGTGATATGTGCTAATGTAATTGATTTTACGCATATGTTAGCGGATTAACTCCTTAGTTAAAATGTCTTCTTGGTTGTTTGTTGAAAAATCTTTGCCGTTAGCATTAGTCAAGGGGAGAGAATAAGTACTTTTGAAGCGGGTAAATTCAAGTTTACATGTTGACGATAGATCCTGCTGAAATACCGGTTCCCAAGTTGCATCATTACCTACTTGGTGCTGTTGGTCCACGGCCAATTTGTTTTGCGAGTACCGTGGATGTAGATGGTCGCAGAAATTTAGCGCCATTTAGTTTTTTCAACGTGTTTAGTGCCAACCCGCCGATTGCGGTTTTTTCACCTGCACGTAGCGGAAGGACTGGGGAAACGAAAGATACTTTCAAAAATGTATCGGCAGTTCCTGAGGTCGTGATCAATCTTGTCAATTTCGCAATGGCTCAACAAATGTCTTTGGCTAGCTCTCCGTACGCTCATGGGGTCGACGAATTCGAAAAAAGTGGTTTCACTCCGATTGAATCAGAATGTGTTCGGCCGGCGCGAGTGAAGGAGTCTCCTGTCCAACTAGAGTGCAAGGTGATAGAGATTAAGGAGTTGGGTAAAAATGGTGGGGCAGGTAATCTTGTTATTTGTCAGATCGTTAAAGTTCACATACAGCACAATGTGCTCAACAATGATGGTATGATTGATCAGCACAAGATCGATCTGATAGCTCGGATGGGGGGCAATTGGTATTGTCGAGCCAACGAAGCTTCGATGTTTGAAATCGAAAAACCAATTACTTCGATTGGAGTTGGCTTGGATCAAATGCCTAAAGATATTCTTTCAAGTGAAATTCTTACAGGAAATAATTTGGGCCAATTGGGTGGGGTAGAATCTTTGCCGGATGAGACTAGTGTCAACGAATATAAACTGCTGGAGCTTAGTGATCTTTTTATTGATATGGAAAGCGACCAGAAAGGATTGGAAATTGCCCTCCATAAGCGGGCTCAAGAATTATTGCACGTCAATAAATTAGAAGAGGCGTGGAAAACATTATTAGCATTTAACAATTAACAATATGGATCTTACAGGACGGGTGAAATTGATCATGGATACGCAAACATTTGACAGCGGATTTCAAAAACGTGAGTTTGTCGTGACTACAGAGGAGCAGTACCCTCAAGATGTAAAATTTGAGTGTATTCAAGAACGAACTGCTCTTTTGGATAGTTATAAAGCAGGTGATCACGTGAAGGTTGCATTTAATATTAGGGGTAACGAATACCAGGGTCGGTACTATGTGAATTTACAAGCGTGGAAAGTTGATGCGGTTACTACAGGTAGTAGTGCTAACGTTCCTCCAGTTCCAGAACCTCCGGTACAAGAATTTAGTAGCAACGAAGAAGCAGATGACTTACCTTTCTAAAAGGTGATATTTATTTCTTACGGAATTTATCTAAAATTTTAAGCCCCGAGCAGTGAGGTTCGTTGAGGCATATGCAAGACTGTTTCGATATGTTTTGCCCTCTCCCTTCTCCATTGCTTTGGCCCTTACTTTTATAACGTTTCTGGCGGCGTTGTTGTTTACAATGCCGCCTAACACTGCTGTTCTAGATTACTCAATTCAAGTTGCTGAGTATTGGGAGTCGGGATTGTGGGGAACAGGTTATTTGGCTTTTGCGGTTCAGATGATGCTGATGCTCTTGTTAGGTCACGTCATTGCCCTCAGTAAACCAGTTAATAATCTTATTGGTCGTTTTGTTAAGTTTTGCAATAGTACTTCAAAGGCCGCATTTTACATTACATTATTTACAATTTTGGTGGCCCTATTTAATTGGGGACTAGGGCTAATATTTGGGGCAATTTTTGCCAGAAAAGTGGGCGATTTTGCCCAACATAACAAGGTTGATTTTCATTATCCGCTAATTGGCGCTGCTGGTTATTCGGGTCTGATGGTTTGGCACGGAGGAATTTCTGGTTCAGCATTAGTTAAGGCGTCTGATTCCGGTGCGATACAAAAAATGCTATCAGGGTCAGATATTGTGCATCTTCTGCCTGACCACGTTGGTTATGGTGAAACCGTATTTTCGTCTCTCAATATTTCGGTAACTCTCCTTTTAATCTTAATGCTGCCACTAACAATGTACTGGCTGGGTAAACTTGTAAAGCCCGAGCCAATTTCAATCAAGTCTGATTTGGAAGTCAAGGAAGAGTCACCAAACCTGATTGGTGCCGAACGTTTAGATTATTCAACACTTTTCGGTTCATTTTTCGGAGGTTGCTTGTTTGTATTTGTAGTCTGCTCTGCTTTCGCCCATCCACGAGCAAATGAGTTCAGGTTTGTTAATCCGAACTTTATCAATCTAATGCTATTCTCAATTGCTTTATTGGTGCACAAATCGGTGCGTCAATTTCAGAATGGGGTGGAGCAAGCAATATCTGGGGTTTCAGGAATTCTTCTTCAATTTCCATTATATTTTGGAATACTTGGAATTATGGCTGGAACTGGAATGATAACTACTTTAACTAATTTTTTAGTTAGCAATTCAAGTGCTACAACTTTTCCATTATATACATTGTTTAGTGCCGGTCTGGTAAATTTATTGGTGCCTAGCGGTGGTGGTCAATGGGTTATTCAGGGGGCAATAGTTATTGAAGCCTGTCAAAAGCTTGGAGTTCCTTTAGGAAAGGGTATTCTTGCGCTTGCTTATGGTGATCAGCTGACCAACATGTTGCAACCATTTTGGGCCCTGCCACTGCTGGGAATAACGCAACTAAAGGCTAGAGAAATTTTACCATACACTTTAATTATGATGTTGATTGGGCTTGTGATTTTTACCGTTGCACTAATACTGTTTTAGTCTATTATTTTTTCAAGACCCAGGCACTTAAATTGTGATCTTTTCTAAGATCAATCAATAATTTTGTTGCTTTCTTTCTGCTGCTAAAATTTCCAAATGCAACTCTGTAAAGTCCATTGTGAATGTCAGCTAGCTGCGTATTGTAGCCAATTGCTTCATATTTTTCTAGAAACGAGATAGCATTGCTGCGTTTACTAAAACAACCTCCAATAACAAAGTACTTTTTTGAGGATTTTATTGCTACTAGTTTTTCGTTCGATACTGAGGTAGATTCAGGAACGAATATCTCTTGTGAGGCCTGAGTCTTTACGGTCAACCGAACTTCAGCATCGTCCATAATAACAGTAGCATATTTCCTTGTTGTGTCCAACGGAGCCGGGACTAAAAAGCCAGATTTAGCAAATGCGTATTTTTTAGTTCTTGGTTGGTAAGTTCCTTTTTTAGAGTAGGAAAATAGATTTAGGTCCGATGGATGGATTTCTCCGCGATCAAATAGGTCAGTTTTCAATGGAATCCATGCAGCGTAGAATAGAAAAGGTACAACTGCGGCTGCTAGCCATAACTTCTTTCTGCTATTTTGTTTCTTCTCTTCTTCAGCTGCAACCGGAATACTTGCTCTTTGCGAACGTTGTTCCAGCTTACGGTCTTGTATGGCGCGATTTTTTGGTTCCTCAACTATTCCCGTTTGGATCGGGATAGGAGTTGGTGCAGGAAGAGCAACAATAGATGAAAAACCAAAAGCTTTTGGTAAGAAATTGGTTTCACTTGCTTCGAATTGAATTTTCTTCTCCTCACCAGGTTCTTCAGCTAGCGATAAGTTCCCTACACCACTAATATGTACAATCTGGTGTGCGCTTAACATTTCTTTCCATCGAAGAACTTCATTCAAAATAAATTCCTTAGCCTGATTGTAAGAAACGCCATCTGTTTTTCCAATTTGGTAAGCCAATAAACCATCATTTCCGATGAGGTTTTTATTGAAAATAATCGCTTTTTTTGGCGGAGAAATCACATTGGTTACTTCGTTGAGTTCAGCACCCTGATATTTGGTGATAAAACCACCAAAACCCGGAATGATCACGCATTCAAAGTCGTACAGTAATTCGCAGATGTATGGAGCTAAATTCACTATCACGAAAGTAACAAATTGTTGTTGGCAACTTGCTACAATATTGTGCTAGTTTTTATCAGGGTTTTTAACAATCTGATTTAGTGCTTCTTCTAAATCTTCTGGCGAGTCGATGCCAAAAGACCGATAGTTGGAGATTGCGAGTTTTATTCTAAAATCGTTTTCTAGCCAGCGCAACTGTTCAAGGCGCTCGCTCATTTCTAAAACTGTAGGCTCAAGTTTTCCAATTTGGTTTAAGATCTTACTTCGAAAGCCATACACCCCTGTATGGATATAAATCAATTGCTTGGACAACTCATTATTCTGATCGCGGTGGAATGGAATTGTGGACCTCGAAAAATAAAGAGCATAGTTTTGTTTGGTTTTTACGATCTTAACACAATTTGGGTTATTTATCTCTTCTTTACTTTCAGCGGGTCGGACAAGAGTGGCAATTTGCGCGTTAGGATCTTGGAAACAGGAAGCTAATTCGTTGATTTGGTTTGGGTCCAAAAAAGGCTCATCTCCCTGAATGTTTAGGACTACATCGCATTCTATTTTTAGCTTTTCAAACGCTTCGATTATTCTGTCTGTGCCACTTTCGTGATCATTTCTAGTACGGACAACCGTTCCTCCAAATCGAATGACTTCCTGTTCAATTCTGTCATCATCAGTAGCAACAATTACCTGATCGCAGATTGCCGATTTCTGAACTTTTTCGTACACTCTTTGAATCATGGTTTTGCCTGCAATATCGCAAAGCGCTTTGCCAGGAAACCTTGTAGATGCGTACCGAGCAGGTATGATTGCTATGACTTTCATCTAATCCTTAACCCGCATAAATTTCATGGCTTTCAGCATCATGTCGGGTAGTGGCTGTTCGGGAGATCTTTTTTCTACGTTGAGGAAAATTCCAAGTTTTTCGATAATTGGAATTTTGTAGACTTCTATCAATTCCAGCCAAGTTCCGTCAGGATCTTCGATGTAAACACAATGAACTCGGGTTTTACCCATGTCCAAAATTTCTTTTGTGTCACAAGTGAAAGGATATCCTGCTGCAGTAAGCTCTTGCTCGATTTGAGCCATTCCTCTAACGTCAAATCCAAGATGTACGAACCCAATGTCAGCCCAAATTCTTCCTTCGAATATTTTGTTTGGTTGACGATCAGATAAATCTTGCACCAATTCAATGTGCGATGGGCCACCGATTTTGTTGAAACCACCTGTTGGTCTATTGGCTTGGGTTAAAAGAACGCGCCGGTATTTTCGATCTCCGCCTAATAATGGTTGAAAGTCGTCAAACACCCCAGTTTGATCATAAACAATTCTGTCATAACCTAATAATTCACAATAGAGTTTGAGAGCCTTGTCGATATTCGAAACGCCAATAGTACAACCCTTACCACCTCCGGTAATTGAATTGCTTCTCGTATAGTATTCTTGGTCTGGTATTACTTGAAAAACCAAGTTGTTCGGGTCTTTGACGTAAAACGTGTCTTCTCCATTTGGCGTTTTGGATAGCTTACCCTGTAGGTTGGCTCCGTTCACTTTAAAATACTCAAACGCTGCCTTAACGTCAGGAGCTTTTATTTTTCCGATAAAAATTCCTAAATCACCAAGTTCAACTTCATGCTTGGGGTGTGTAGGTTTGAATGAAGTTGCCTTAACTACCTCCATTGCGCAACCCCCTTTGAGGTTCATGATCATAGCTGCGCGCTTCGTGATAGTTTCATTGCGGGTATACACATTCATTAAAGGAGCCGGCGCTTCTGCATCGAAGAATGGAATATCCATTCCAAAGAACTTACGATACCATTTCCACGAAGCTTCGTGATTTTCTACACCAACACCCAAATGCTGGATTCCGTTGATAATTTTCATTCGGATTATTTCTTCAAACGCTCAACATAGCTTCCTGAGCGTGTGTCAACTTTAATGAGATCTCCTTCATCTACAAAAAGAGGAACTCGTATTTCCGCATTAGTGTTGGCTTTAGCAGGTTTCATGGTATTCGTTGCTGTGTCTCCCTTTACACCTGGTTCAGTGTAAGTAACTTCCATTTCAATAAAGTCTGGAAGTTCAACAACCAAAGGCGTTTCTTCCTCCGCATGGAACATAATCTTAACCACCATTTCTTCCAAAAGGAATTCGGGTTTTTCAATTAAATGACCTTCAATAAAGATTTGTTCGAACGTTTCTGAATTCATGAAGTGGTATCCACTACCTTCTTGATACAGATATTGATAATTGCGCGTTTCAATTCGAACGATTTCGATTTTATGTCCTGCGGAAAAAGTGTTATCTACAACTTTTCCGGTTTCAATATTTTTCAATTTGGTACGAACGAAAGCAGGTCCTTTACCCGGCTTTACATGTTGAAACTCTACAATTGTGCAAAGTTTGCCATTAAAGTTTATGCAAACGCCATTTTTGATATCAGCAGTAGTTGCCATAATATTCCTTATAAATTACTGACTTGCTAAATTAGTTTTAATGTCTGAAGCGGCAAATCATCAAAGATGAAGCCTAATTCAAAATGTATAATTATCGCCCAAACGAATCGCCCAAACGAATCACCCAAACGAGTCACCCAAACCAGGATGAGTACATGACATAATTATTTGCGATTCGATCAATTTCGCCATTCAAAAGTTCAGGACCGACATCTTTCACCTTTTTAGCAGGAACACCAGCATAAACACTTCCTGGTTCTACAACAGTGCTCGCTAAGATCACTGCGCCAGCTGCAATTACCGAATTTTCACCGATCACAGCGTCATCCATTATTATTGAGCCTATTCCGACCAGTACATTGTCCTTTATAGTGCATCCGTGAACAATGGCGTTATGGCCGATAGAAACCTTGTTTCCAATGGTAGTTGGGCTTTTTTCGTAGGTGCAATGAATGACCGCTCCGTCTTGGATATTTACCATGTCCCCACATTTAATGTAATGGACATCTCCTCTTACAACGGCGTTGAACCAAACACTGCATTTTGAGCCCAATTCAACTTGACCAACTACGGTTGCATTTTCTGCTAGAAAACAATCTGGACCAAATTGTGGTTCGAATCCGCGAACTGTCTTTATCAAAGCCATAATACCTGAAATTGTGAATAGCGTTCGAAGGTAGCTATAATTAGGATTTTGCTTTGGATGTTGAATCCCTTAATTTTGACCGAAAATTAGCAATGGAAAATCCGACAAAAATCCCGGCATCCGTTTATGCGGAAATGACTCCGAATCCGGCGACGATGAAATTTGTGTCAAACACAATGCTTATAAGTACTGGAGATGTTGCGGAGTATAGATCGCAAGCTGAGTGTAAAAATTCTTCTCAGCTCGCAGAAGAGCTGTTCAATTTTCCGTTTGTTAAGTCGATTTTCATTGCAGCTAATTTTGTGTCCATTACCAAAACGGAGGCTATTCAATGGGATTATGTTTCTAATGAGTTGCGGGAGTTTATGATGGAATTTCTGAATGGAGATAAAATCCCCGTTGAAAAAATTCCGGAGCAGGAAGAACTACCGGAAATTGAGGGGAGTTGCGAGGCGCCAGTGGATACGACTCCGGAAATCAATACTCCTTTGGATCAGCAAATTGTTGATTTGTTGAATGAGTATGTCAAACCAGCTGTAGAAAGTGATGGGGGAGCAATTCATTTCAAATCATTTGATAAAGAGGTAGGAAGGGTTACTGTAATTCTAAAAGGAGCGTGTAGTGGTTGTCCATCTTCATCTGCGACGTTGCAAGGAGGGATTCAGACGTTGCTAAAGTCTCATATTCCGGAAGTTAAAGAGGTGGTAGCCTTGGAGCTTTAACCCCAATTTATTTAGGGTAAGTGGTTGTCCGATTAGTATCACTCAAGCACCCATTCTTTTATAGTTTAGGTCTCTAATATTAGGTTATCTTTGTGGCTTCCAGAAAAGCGGAAACAATGATTGGACAGTTATTGAAGAAAATATTCGGTGATAAATCCGAAAAAGATATAAAGGCAACAATGCCACTGGTTGAGGCTACTCGTGCAGAATATAGCAAGTTGGTATCCATTTCTAATGATGAGCTTCGTTCGAAGACGGAAGCATTAAAGTCTCGAATAAAGGAGTTTGTTAAAGCTGAAGAAGAGCAGATTGCTGACTTGAAAAAGCAAGCGGATGACGATGCTTTGAGCATCTCCAATAAAGAGGTCTTGTTCGAGCAAATTGAAACCATCGAGGTTCAAGTAAAAGAGAAGTTGGAAAAAGTTCTTTTGGAGGTTTTGCCTGAAGCTTTTGCCATTGTAAAGGATACCGCAAGGCGGTGGGCTGAGAACGGAGAATTGGAAGTTACCGCCAATGAATTTGATAAACTAATTTCTAACGATAGAGATAACGTTAGAATCGAAGGTGATAAAGCAATTTGGAGCAATGAATGGGATGCCGCTGGTACGTGGGTGAAGTGGAATATGATTCACTATGATGTACAGCTAATCGGAGGTGTGGCCCTACATCAGGGGAAAATTGCAGAAATGCAAACTGGTGAAGGAAAGACTTTGGTTGCTACCCTTCCAGTGTTTCTTAATGCATTGGCTGGTAGAGGTGTGCATGTTGTTACCGTCAATGATTATCTGGCAAAGCGAGATTCAGAATGGATGGGGCCGTTGTATCAATTTCACGGTATGAGTGTTGATTGCATTGACAAGCACAAACCGAATTCTCCATCTCGGCGAGAAGCTTATCTGGCGGATATCACATTCGGAACTAACAATGAGTTTGGTTTTGATTATCTGCGAGATAATATGGTGGATAGTGTAGATTCGCTGGTTCAGAAGAAACACCATTTTGCAATTGTGGATGAGGTGGATTCTGTACTTGTTGATGATGCCAGAACGCCTCTCATTATTTCTGGGCCTACTGCCAGAGGAGGTCAGCAAGAGTATTTAGACTTAAAGCCAATCATTGAAAAATTGGTTAATGCCCAAAGAAAGGTCGCACAGCAATTTCTTATCACAGCGAAGAAGGATCTTACGGTATTAAATCAAGAAGGGGTTGATAAACAAACATTCAAGGAGAAAACGGAAGAGGGTGGAATGGCTCTTTTGCGAGCGTTTAGAGGTTTGCCAAAGAACAAAGCTCTTATCAAATATTTGAGTGAACCTGGGATTCGGGCTCAACTTCAAAAGACTGAAAATTTCTATATGCAGGACCAAAGCAAGGAAATGCATAAGGTAGATAAGGAGTTGTTTTTTACGATTGATGAAAAGAATAATTCCATTGAATTGACCGATAAGGGCATCGATTTGATTTCTGGGAAAGACGATCCTGACTTCTATATTATGCCGGATATAGGTGTTCAGATGGCTGAAATTGAAAAGTCTGGAGGGTCGGATCAAGATAAGCTTAATATGAAAGATGAATTGGTTAGGGATTATTCCGTGAAAGCAGAACGAATTCACTCGATGAACCAATTACTTAAGGCGTATACTCTATTCGAAAAGGACGTTGAGTACGTGGTAATGGAAAATAAGGTGAAGATTGTCGATGAGCAAACCGGTCGTATTATGGATGGTCGTCGGTATTCAGACGGTCTACATCAAGCTATTGAAGCTAGGGAGAATGTGAAGGTTGAAGCGGCCTCGCAAACGCATGCAACAATTACGCTTCAGAATTACTTCCGAATGTACCACAAGCTTGCCGGTATGACCGGTACAGCGGAAACGGAAGCACAGGAGTTTTGGGATATTTATGAGTTGGATGTGGTGGTTGTTCCTACTAACCGACCAATTCAAAGAGACGATCAGCAGGATTTTGTTTATAAGACTGCAAGAGAAAAATATAATGCCATTATCGATGAGGTTGAAAAGCTAAGAGCCGCTGGGCGACCAGTGCTTGTAGGAACCACGTCGGTAGAAATTTCGGAGTTGTTGAGTAGAATGCTCAAAATGAAGAAAATTCCGCATCAGGTTTTGAATGCGAAGATGCACCAAAAAGAGGCTGAAGTTGTGGCCGAAGCCGGTAAATCTGGAACAGTTACGATTGCTACAAACATGGCTGGTCGAGGTACGGATATTAAGCTTGGTGAAAATGTAAAAGAAGCAGGTGGACTTGCAATTGTTGGTACGGAAAGACACGATTCTCGTCGTGTTGATCGGCAGTTAAGAGGTCGTTCTGGACGACAAGGAGATCCTGGTTCTTCTCAGTTTTTCGTTTCGCTTGAAGACAATCTAATGCGATTATTTGGCTCGGAGCGTATCGCAAAGATGATGGATCGATTAGGTTTAGAAGAAGGGGAGGTTATTCAACACGGAATGATTACCAAGTCCATTGAGCGAGCGCAGAAAAAGGTAGAGGAGAACAACTACGGTATGCGTAAGCGACTTCTTGAGTACGATGATGTAATGAATGCTCAGAGGAATGCCGTTTACAAGCGAAGAAAGAATGCGTTGTTTGGTGATCGCTTGGATTTGGATTTGGATTCGATGTTCTACGAAACTTGCCAAAACATTGTACTGAATAATCTGGACGCAAAGGATTTTGAAGGCTTTAAGTTTGATTTGCTGACTGTATTATCTATCGATTCTCCGGTGAACGCAGAAGAATTTGAAAAGATCGCTGATGGTAATTTGATAGAGCAGGTGTATACAAATGCAAAATCTGGATATCACAGAAAGTGTCAAGTCATTGTTGATCAAGCTTACCCGGTAATTTCCAATGTTTACGAGAATCAATCGGAATCATACGAGAATATTGTTATTCCTTTCAGTGATGGGCGTAAAGGCTTGAAAGTTATTGGTAACCTAAAAGATGCCTACGAGTCAAAAGGTCAAAGTTTGGTAAAGGCTTTGGAGCGTAGCGTTACTATTGGCGTCATTGATAATGAGTGGAAGGAACATTTACGTGAAATGGATGACTTAAGAACATCTGTTCAGGCAGCCCAGTACGAGCAAAAGGATCCATTGTTGATCTACAAATTAGAGTCTTTTGAGTTGTTCAAGTCGATGATGGATAAGGCGAATCGCGAAATCTTATCATTTTTGATCAATGCCAAATTGCCTACAGAGCAAGAGCAGCAATCAGCTCCTCGACAATCCAATGTTGGATCTGACACGGATATGAGCAAGATGCAGACTGGAAGAACGGATAATCTTGCGGCTGGTACTGAGGCGAATCAAGCAGCTGCTTCTAGACCACAAGGTCAACCCGAAGTAAAGCAACAACCAGTTGTTGCGGAAAGAAAGTTCGGAAGAAATGACAAGGTAAAGGTATTGAACCTTAGAAGTGGCGAGACTAAAGAAATGAAATACAAACAGGCCGAATCCTTGATTTCATCAGGGGCATATCAGCTTGTGGAAGATTAGGTGGCCTCAATCTAATATGAGAATAGCCTTACTCACAGATGGTATCTACCCTTTTGTAATGGGAGGGATGCAAAAACACTCGTTTTATTTAACCAAGTTTTTGGCTAGAAAAGGGGTTAAGGTACAATTGTATCATTGTGTACCGCATGGAGCAGAATCTCCTAAAAAATTAAACGGCTTCAGTAATTCTGAACTAAAGAATATTGATAGCAAATGTCTTTCCTTTCCAAAGCCAGGAAAGTACCCGGGTCATTATTTTAGAGAGTCTTGGTCTTATTCAGAGGACGTTTATAAGCGATTATATCAGGAACTTTCCGCAATTGATTTTGTCTACGTTCAGGGTTACTCAGGGTGGAAGTTGCTGAAGGAGAAGCAAGCAATAAAGGATTGCCCTCCGATTGCAGTTAACTTTCATGGATTGGAGATGTTTCAGAAGGCTCCCTCTCTGCTGTCGTTATTTACACGACCATTGTTTAAGAAGACAGTTCGGGAGAACATTCGTTTAGCTGATTTCGCGTTTTCTTTGGGTGGCAAACTGACTAATATTCTTCGAAACGAAGGAGTTAAAGATGAACGGGTGGTTTCTATTCCTATAGGAATCGGAGAGGACTGGGTGGTTCCGTATGCAACCATGCCTGAAGTCGTCAAGTTTGTTTTTGTAGGTAGGTACGAGAGGAGAAAGGCGATTGAAGAATTAAATCAAGCAATTTCACGATTGGATAAGTTGAAGTTTCAATTTGAGTTTATTGGCCCAATTCCAGAGAATAAACAGGTAAAATTGAAAAATGTAAAGTACCATGGCTCGATCCGGGATCAAGATAAAATCAAAGAAATCTTGGTTCAATCTGATGTGTTAGTATGTCCAAGCTACTCCGAAGGTATGCCTACGGTTATTATGGAGGCAATGGCTTCTGGAATGGCAATATTAGCATCGGATGTAGGCGCGGTTTGTGAGCAGGTAAACGAACGCAATGGTATTCTAATTCGGCCTGGCAATGTGGATGATATCGAACAAGGTTTGAAAGCTTTTGTGCAAATGGATTCAACTGCTTTGTTAAAGCTGAAGGAGGCTTCGCTTCAGAAAGTTCAGGAACATTTTCTTTGGAATGTGGTTGCGCAAAAAACCATTGATTGGATTAAATCAATTGGTATCTGACAAATTTTAATTAATCATTACCCAATCATCCAATCCATCCTTCACGATCCAGAGAGCGATACTGAATTGCCTCGGCAATATGCTTGTTTTCAATTAGTTTCGATCTGTCGAGATCGGCAATTGTTCTAGCTACTTTGAAAATCCTTGAATACGATCGAGCCGAAAGGCCCAGTTTTTCCATTGCCATTTGAAGAAGCTTTTCACTGGATTCGTCAATTTCGCAATGTTTTTCAATCATTTTGGGGCTTAGTTGGGCGTTACAGTGCACTCCCGATTGTTTTTCGTATCGTTGGCTTTGTATTTTTCGCGCTTCGATAACCCGACCACGAATTGATGCGCTGGATTCACCAGCACGTTTTTCCGACAAGTCTTCAAAAGCAACTGGGTTTACTTCAACATGAAGATCAATACGATCGAGCAACGGTCCCGATATTTTGTTCAAATACCTTTTTACCGCAGCTTCTTGTTCTATAGGATTGTTAGGGTCGTAAAAATCGCCGCTTGGTGATGGGTTCATTGCTGCGACGAGCATAAAACTTGTAGGATAGTCCACAGAAATTTTGGCTCGGGAAATAGTTACTTTTCTATCCTCCAGGGGTTGACGAAGAACTTCGAGTACAGAGCGTTTAAATTCAGGAAGTTCATCTAGAAATAGAACTCCGTTATGCGCTAAAGAGATTTCTCCTGGTTTAGGGTTTGGTCCACCACCGACTAGGGCTACATCACTTACCGTGTGGTGAGGAGATCGAAATGGTCTATCAACCATAATCCCGTCATTTGGTGACAGGCTGCCTGATACGGAGTGAATTTTAGTTGTTTCGATAGCTTCGTCTAAGGACAGGGGAGGTAAAATAGAGCCGATTCTTTTTGCAAGCATGGTTTTTCCTGATCCTGGAGGTCCAATTAGCAGGATATTGTGGCCACCGGCAGCGGCAATTTCCATCGCTCTTTTAACATTTTCTTGTCCTTTCACCTCATCAAAGTCGACACTGATAGCACTATGACTGGTTTCAAACAATGCTTGGAAGTCAGTAGATTCTCGTGTCAGACTATCTTCTCCATTGAAGAACGCCGCAACATCGCTTAGCGAGTTTGAGCCATAAACTTCTAACCCTTGAACGATGCCAGCCTCAGCTGCATTTTCCATTGGGACGATTAGTCCCTTATACCCTTCCTGTTTGGCGCGGTATGCAATTGGAAGAGCACCTTTAATTGGTCTGATGCCACCATCTAGAGCCAGTTCTCCCATAATAACATAATCACTAACGTTTCTCTCATCACTAATTTGCTGCGATGCGGCAAGTATTCCTATTGCAATTGCCAGATCATATGCCGAACCTTCCTTTTTAATGTCTGCCGGTGCTAGGTTAATGGTAATTTGCTTGCCGGGCATTCTTAACTCGTTGTTTTTAAGCGCTGCTTGAATTCGGTGTTGACTTTCTTTAACCGCGTTGTCGGGTAACCCAACCATAAAGAATTTGATTCCGCGAGAGAGGTTTACTTCAATGGTAATGGTGATGGCATCAACGCCATAAACGGCGCTACCATAGGTTCTAACTAACATGTAATCGAATTAAAACTGATTTAACTGCATCGCAAATATAGAAACAGTCCAACAATAAGGTCTGGGAAATATCCCTATTTTTGTTAGCTCCAATAAGACCTATTATGAAATATTTTGTACTTGGATTAGGTATGTGCTTGTTTACGAATTTGTTGGCGCAATCCTCTATAGAAAGCTGTTATGATAGTTACCTGAAGGTATTCGAAAATCGCGGAGCCAGCAAAGTGGTTGACGGTACGCATGATGATGTGATTATAAGTGTTCGGTCTAATGGGCAGGCTGAGTGTTATTTGGGGAAGGTTCACGTAAAAGGTGGTGAGATTACTCAAATGTTTATGAAATTTGAGGATAAGAGCTACGAGAAGTTTAACGTGAAGTGGAAGAAAGCTTACCCAATTACCATACACAATGGGGTTTCTAGGACTCAGGTGACTACTGATGATGAGAAGGTCAATGTAATGTTTACGAAAAGCATTAAGCCAAAGAAGAAAAAGTATCAGCGTGCACCAGTACCTAAATTCGATTTGAACTAAATTCCTCTTCTCCCCTTAGATTTTTTGTAGAATTTCTCCTGCTCTTTGTATAGTTTCTTGGCTTTTGGCAAAGCAAAAGCGGAGCGCTTTATCGTCCGATGCAGAATGATAGAATGGTGATAGGGGTATGGCAGCAATTCCATGTTCTTTTACCAGTCGAACGGCAAAATCTGAATCTTTTTCATCTGTTATCTCGCTGTAGTCTATTACTTGAAAATATGTTCCGCGACATAAACGTAGCTTAAACCTAGAGCCAAGAACAGCTTCTACAAAAAGTCCTCTTTTGGTTTGATAAAACTCTCCCAACTTATTGTAGTTGTCTGGATCTTTAATGTAATCTGCAATAGCGTGTTGGGCAGGGCGATTGCAACTGAATACGTTAAACTGGTGGACTTTCCTAAATTCAGTCATAATGTTTGCAGGTGCAGTACAGTAGCCCATTTTCCATCCGGTAACGTGAAACGTCTTTCCGAATGATCCAACAATGATGGACCGATTAATGAGTTCTTCAGATCTGCACATGCTTTGATGCTGTGTTCCCTCGAAGATGATATGTTCGTACACTTCGTCACTTAATATGAGAATATCAGTCCCCTTTGTTATACTCTCCAACATTTCTAAGTCTGTTTTCGATAGAACGGTTCCGGTCGGATTGTGGGGAGTATTGATCACTATCATCCGGGTTTTGCGGTTCACTACGCGTTTCACCTCTTCCCAATCAATCGAATAATCAGGAGTTTTTAATTGCACATAAACTGGTTTTCCCCCTGCAATTTCAATGGCAGGATTGTAGCAATCATAAGCTGGTGTAAAAATTACAACTTCATCTCCTTCCTTAATCAGAGCAGAAATTGCAGTGAAGATTGCTTGAGTTGCTCCTGCCGTAATTGTTACTTCGCTGTCGGAATCGTAATTGGCATTGTACATTAGCTCCATTTTGGCAGCAATGGCCTCTCGCAATTCAGGAATGCCCGGCATTGGAGCATATTGGTTAGCACCTTTCCTCATGTATTTATACACAAGTTCAGAAAGAGCAGGATCAATATCAAAATCAGGGAATCCTTGTGACAAATTAATCGCCTGGTGTTGATTGGCTAATGCAGCCATTACTGAAAAGATGGTGGTCCCAACTTGCGGCAGTTTAGAAGTCAAAGTTCCCTCGAATTGATGCATTTGCTAATGTTTAAGTTGCGAAGCTAATACAATAAAGAAGATGTTATTGGTGAATGTTGCTTAAAGCTCGGTTGTGTAGAATAGTCTTTACAATAATACTGGTCATTTAACATGATGGTAATTTATCTACGGATTATTTATTTGATTGTTAGTGAATGGTGTATTCGGAAATAGCGTAGCTTTGCCTTTGCAGTAAAAAGATATTTGAGAACCACGGCAGCAGGTTATTAAGACGATAAATAATCGATTGTATTTTATGTTGGATTTTGCCACTGCCGCAATAGAAGAAGAGCATGGAATTCGATTTGTCGAGTTGTGGAACTGCCCGTTGCCTACATTTGGAAAAAAGACGGGAAAAAGTAAATCACTCACGAGAAAAGCTTTATCAAGATGCATTGCGTGAGTTAGTGGCTTTTTATGAGTGCAACAGGTCAGCTTTTCAGGAGTTTGAAGCTAAAGTTGGGTTTAATCCCTGGTTCGTTCAGCATTTTGGAACATACATGGTATATCGAAATCATAAACTTTCGCTGAAGGAGAGTAAACCAGTAAAATCCAAACGAAAAAATAAATTACTTGGGCGAGTTAGGTTGGCTATGAGCTTGGTAATAGAGTCTTTAACAATTTTGTTGAGATATAGATCCGTGGGGAAATTTACGTCTAAGTATGCACTTTTTAGTAACGCATTTTATGAAAAAAGTGGTCAAAACAAGGGGTTAGAGTTGTTAGGATTCGAACGCGTATATAATAGACCATGGCCAAGTTTTGGTGGATTTAGACCTTCTATGCTGGGGCCGGTTCGGAGTAAGAGTATGGATAATATTTTACTCAATTATCTGTTCCGATTCACTTTTGTAAAGGATTTTAAAAGCTTTAGGGTAAGTTTCAATAAGCTCAGAAACCAGGTAGAGCCCATGGTTGCGGGTAATGAAGCGTATTCGAAAATATTTCGAATCTTCTGTAGTGAAAAGCATATTATTGTGGCAAGATTTTTACAATTCAAGGCGGTAACCTTAATGTTGGAAAAGTCTGGCTTGTTAGGGGTTTTGCTTAGCGATGAAAATAGTTCACAGCAAAAAATTATTCAATACGCCGCAGGAAATTGTGGAATTAAGACTTTTGGTTTTCAACATGGAAATATCCATAAACTTCACCCAAACTATATGTTTGGTGAATATAAATCTAGTCCATTATTGCCCACCATAACCTTCACATGGGGAGACTACTTTTCCAAGCTTCTTATTGACAGGGGAGGGTATCGGTCGGATCAAGTAATGGCAGTAGGACGGGCAGTGGCTAATAAAGAAGTGTCGCCAATTGCAAGTGGTAGCCCAGACAAAAAAGTAATCTTATATGCAAGTCAACCTCAACGCGATTCCAAAATGCGCAGAAAATTGATGAATGACGTGCTTCAATGTGCAAAGGAGTTGATCAGCACGCATAGGTTGATCGTGAGGCCACACCCATCGGTTGTCGATGATGAGTTTTTTGTAGAGTCTGCGCACCAAGTTGGTTTTAGCGATTTTGTAGTAGAAAGAAACGTTGAATTGCATTCTCATTTGGAGCAGTGTGATAAGTTAATCGTGGCATTTTCTACTGTAGGAACGGAATTTATTCCCTACTGCAAGCCAATGTTGGTTTTAGACTATTTAAATCTAGATTTAATGTCTTGGGTTAAAGAAGGGGTTGGAATATCTGTGAAAAACTATCGGAATTTATTAAGCGCTTTGTTGTCCGAAGATAAGGTGGATAGGCAAGCTCATTTAAGTTATGCAAATCGTTTTTACAGAACCGGGGCAAGTGCTTTAGAGGATATCAAAAAGGCGATTTACGCAGCCTAGATATGGTAAATTTAAAAGAGAGAGGTTAATTTTTAGTCCAAAAATTACTTTGTGGCTCGTAAAAAAACACGATCCTCTGATGAGTACTATTACCCTGTTTGCGCAGATTATCAAA
>JAHDGY010000038.1 GCA_020631555.1 Flavobacteriales bacterium
GACAGAAATTTAAGAATTCATTTTTTCCTGTCCAGTTTTTTTAGACCACTACATACAATCGCAATCGAAGACATTCCGCTTTGGAAATGTCTAACTATTTGCGAATTCAATAATCTAAATAATATCAAAAATGTCACTTAACTAATTTGTCCACTTTTTTGTAGGAAGTCCAAGGGCGCGACTTATCTTTAAAGTATTGAAAAACAACAATTTAGTATTTGTTACATTTAAAATTGTATTGAATTTCAATTCGCTAGCAACCAATTAGGTGTGTTAACGTTATTATGTTACGTATCTGACTGGTAGCTTTAAATTTATAGTGGCTTTAATTTTTTTAAGGATGTCTAAATCCAAGTATGTGTTTGTTCTTCGTGTTCTTTTGATTTTTGGTCTGACCCTATGTATAAATGTTGGTGCGTATAGCCAAGTATCCAAAAATTCCCTTAATCTGTTTTTCCAAACGCACGATGTAGATAGTTTATTAAAAAATGACTATGGTTTGAGTGCTTATTTGTTCAGAATTAAGCACAAAGAACTAATTAAGAAGTTTGATCAAGTGGTTCTAGAATCCTCTATATCATACAATAAAGATTTGTTTTTTGTCTTCAAGAAGTTTTTAGCCGATCAAACTGAGATTGCTAGAAAGAGTGAAACCCAATCCCACTCTAGTTTTATAAAACATTATTTGCAAGCTTATCGAACCCCCAATGGTCCTTGTTCTAATGTAGATTTTGAACAAGGTACTTTAGAACACTGGACCCTTTACGGTGGTAAAGTTAATAATCAACCTCTTGAAATGATCGATAAGTTTGAAACTACTGAAACTGATAAACATCATGCGATTACAAGTGCTGGTACTGATGTTGAAACTGGTATTTCTATGGTGGCGCCCGATGGGGGACAACATTCCATGATGTTAGGTAATGGTCCGGTCAGCGGATTTGGTGCTGCAAGTGCACTGCAAACTTTTACAGTTGATAGTTCTAATGCGCTGTTTTTATACAGTTATGCGGTCATATTGGAAGATGCTGGTCATTCACAAGGTGAAATGCCATTTTTTAAGTTGAATTTGTATGATAAAAATGGAGATGTGTTGGATTGTGGGGAGTTTGAGGTTATAGTAAACAATTCATTAGGAAGTGAGTGGAAAGAGTATGATGCTTCAGGTCGTAAGGGGTTTTATAAAGATTGGACAACCGTTTTGGCACCATTGGTAAAGTATATTGGCCAGGAAGTAACGGTTGAATTCATTGTTGGCGATTGTGGCCAAGGTGGTCATTATGGTTATGCTTACATCGATGCCAAATGTCACGCGCTGTGGATGGATCCAAGTCTGATTGGTTGCGACGATAAGAATGAGGTTGTTCTCGAGGCACCTCTTGGAGCAGGATCATACAAATGGAGTACCGGAGATACCACACAAACTTATACAGCTACTACGGAGGGAACCTACACAGTTGAGTTAGGATCTGTCCTCGGGGCTCAATGTAATTTAACCTTGGACGTAGAAGTTAAAATGGCCGGATCTGTAGCGCATTCAAAATTCGGTGCTAATCCAAATCCGATTTGCGCTGGCGAGGAAGTCCAGTTTACCGATTCGAGTTGGTCTGTTGGCACGCCGGATATTAATTTTTGGAATTGGAATTTTGGTGATGGATCTGCAGTTGATTCTACTCAAAACCCCAAACATATTTTTGATTCTGTTGGAAAGTACAATGTTCAATTAGTGGCTTCAGCAATTTCTGGGCAACACAATTGTTATGATACCATGGTAGTTCCTTTGATTGTTCAGGATGCGCCACAGGTCTTATTCGATATTTCAACAAGCTGCCCTGGTGTGCCAATTAACTTCACGAATAAGTCAATTCCTGATAGTGGTGTTACTATAACAAAAATTGAATGGGATATTCATAATGATGGAACTATTGATTCGGAATCAAGTGAATTTGATTTTACGTTTTCATCTCCAGGTGGTTTTCCAGTTAAACTAACAGTACAAGGTTCTAATAAATGTGCAGCAGACACGGTGTTAGATATTACTGTTTACGATGCGCCAAAGGTAGTGTTCACTTGCCCGAGTGTATGTGAAAATATAAGTTTGAATATTACTAATTCTTCCACCATTGATAGCGGGCAGATCGTAGAGTATTCGTGGAAATTTTCTGATGGGACGACCGATAAAGAATTTCAACCGGCAAAAACATTTACTTCAGAAGGAGTTTTTGATATTTCCTTAATGGCTACTTCGGATCAAGGATGCACTGACTCAACGGAGCTCCAAGTGGAAGTGTATCCTAATCCTGTGGTTCAGTTAAGCGGAGACACAGTTTGTCAACAAGAGGAGGTGTTGATTTTATCAGACATTACCGTGTCTAATGCTTACACTACCAACTCAATCAATTCGGTGGATTGGAAGTTTGGTGACAGTTCCGTGGCAGGAGGAGCAAATAATCAGGTAGCGTATACGTTTAAAGAGGCTGGTAATTATACTTATTCTATAGTTGCAACCACCAATCGAGGCTGTGTTGACAGTACGGCTTCCGTGGTTTTAGTTCATCCAAAGCCAGTTCCTTCATTTAAGACCAATAACGCCGCGGGATGTTCGCCATTATGTGTTACTTTGGAGAATACTAGTTCAATAGTGGCAGGTGAAGTTGTTCAGTTCGATTGGGAATTCCAATACAATGGAACATCAGATTCAATTAATCCTACAATTTGCTTTGAAAACACAACCGGGGCACAACTGGATTTTGACATTACTCTTCTCGTTACAACGAAGCAAGGTTGTTCGGCAAAATTAACAAAGTCGGGAGAGGTACAAGTTTATCCTGAACCAACAGCCGCTTTTGTTATTAAAAGTAGAGAGGGTGGATTTGAGGAAACCAGAGTTGCTTTTGAAAATAATTCATTGGTAGCAAATCAATTTTCTTGGGATTTTGGTGGGTTGGGAGAGAGCTCAAATGAGCATCCAGAGTTTATTTTTCCCAGTTTTGATGGCAATAGCTATAACGTGTGCTTAGTCGCTCGAAATCAATATGATTGCCTAGACACGGTGTGCAAACCTATCTCATTGGAAGGTCAGGCAAATATATTTGTTCCCAACGCATTTACGCCTAACGGAGATCGTGCTAATGACGGCTTTAAACCAGTTATGTACGGAATCTCAGAAGAAGGATATGAGTTTACTATTTTGGATCGTTGGGGGCAGATTATTTACCAAACTGACAGAATTGAAAGTTCGTGGTCGGGCAATTACCGAGGTAAAGATGCGGTTGTTGATGCTTATGTTTGGAAGGTAAGAGCAGTTAACAAATTTACGGGTGAAGTGATTAAACGAATTGGACACGTAGTGTTGGTTAAATAATGGTCGCTCGTTGGCTTTATACCCAAGCTGCCAGCTCGGGTTTTGGAAATTTGTTCTTCTCGATACCTGGAATTCTCATCTTAAATTAACTTTACCGCAGAATTAAACATCCTACCCAAATTACCCAATTCATGACTGAATTTTATTTGAGCATTATTTATGGTGTGTTTATAACCGTCGCCGTTGCAACTCGTTTCGTATTCGAACAACGCAATAAGAACAATGTAATTGTCAAGGAAAGGAAGTCCAGATGCTTGTTAATCAAGATTCGAGAATTGGATTCCTAGTTTTTGATGGAATAACTCCACTCGATCTTGTTGGGCCGATGGAGGTATTGACCAGAGTATTTGCTAACCATTGCATTATTGGCCCGACTCAGAATCAAGTGACAAGTACCAATGGAATGGTCATTACTCCTGAATTTAGTATCTCCAATTGCGGACCGATCGATATTCTGATGATTCCGGGAGGCTCAAGCCAATCGAAATTGATGGAAAATGAAAAGGTAATTGCATTTATTTAAAGTATGCTTTAAGTAGTAAACTTGTCATCACGGTTTGCACTGGCGCGCTTCTCTTGGCTAAAGCGGGTGGATTGCGTGGTAAATCTGCTACGACTCATTGGCTTGCTTCTGAACAGTTAGCTCAATATGGTGCAACATTCAAAGATCAAAGAGTGGTATGGGATAAAAATGTAGTTTCTGGTGCCGGAGTATCCGCGGGAATTGATTTAGCTTTTCAAATCGTTGAGAATTTCTTTGGACGCGAGGAGGCAGAACGAATTCAGTTGAGTATTGAATACAGTCCTTAACTTGAGTTGAATTCAGGTCATCCAAAACAAGCTTCCGAATCTTTGGTAGAGCAGCTGAAAGAGAATTCCAGATTTCACTAAAGAGCATAAAAAAGGGGCTGTCCCTTACTGGTGACAGCCCCTTTTTTTTAAGAAGCTTTTGAATTAGCTCAGGTTTTCGATTACCATTGCTGAGGCTCCACCGCCTCCATTACAAATTGCGGCAGTTCCGTATTTTCCACCATTTTGCTTTAATACGTTGATCAAAGTCACGACGATTCTAGAACCTGAATTTCCCAGTGGATGCCCGAGTGCTACAGCACCTCCGTTAACATCAACTTTGGAAGGGTCAAGTCCAAGTTCCTGAATATTGGCTAATCCGACAACCGAAAACGCTTGATTAAGCTCCCAGTAATCTATTTGTCCTTTCGTTAAATTGGCTTTCTTCAGCGCAACCAGCACTGCTTTAGATGGAGCAGTAGTAAACCATTCTGGATCGTGTGCTGCATCTGCGTAGCTTACAATCTTTGCGATTGGTTTTAGGTCTAGTTCCTCCATTTTTTCCTTACTCATCAAGATCAATGCAGAAGCGCCATCGTTCAACGTGGATGCATTTGCAGCAGTTACCGAACCTTCTTTATCAAATACTGGACGTAAAGCTGGTATCTTTTCCGTTTTTACGTTCTTATATTCTTCATCTTCACTTACAACAATCGGATCGCCTTTTCTTTGAGGAACTTCAACGCTTACAACTTCTTCTTGAAATTTTCCATCTTTCCAAGCCTGTGCAGATCGTTCATAAGATTGAATAGCAAATTGATCTTGTTGTTCGCGAGTAATTTGTTTTTCCTTTGCGCAAAGCTCAGCACATTTCCCCATGTGGACACTATTATAAACATCTGTAAGACCGTCTTTAACCATTCCGTCCTCCATGTTTACAGAGCCCAACTTCGTTGAGTTTCGAGCAACATAATAATGTGGAACCTGAGACATGTTTTCCATTCCTCCAGCAACGACTACTTCATTGTCTCCAGTCATTATACTTTGAGCTCCTAAGCTAATTGCTTTCATTCCAGATGCACACACTTTGTTAATTGTTGTACATGGAATTTCATTCGCAATTCCTGCAAATATTGCTGACTGACGAGCTGGAGCTTGACCAAGGTTCGCTTGCAGCACATTGCCCATAAACACCTCATTCACCTCAGCAGGGTTGAATTGCACTTTAGACAACGCTCCTTTGATTGCTGCAGCTCCAAGTTTAGTACAAGAAACTGTAGACAATGCTCCCCTAAAACTCCCAATCGGAGTTCTGACAGCAGCAACAATAAATACTTCTCTCATGATTATTTATTACTGAATTTGCGCTAAAAGTAGGAAAAATTGAAATTGAAACGAGTTGTAATTAGGACGAAACATTCCCAATAATTGAACGTTAGATAATTCTATGAATAAATTATTTGCGATACTGATGATTGCCTTGTTTTGCGCTTCATGTGCAAGTAGGGCTCCAAGGAAATGCGACGGTTCTAGAGGTCAAAAAACCAATATGGGAACTCTGTAATTAAAATCGCACAGGAACTGATTTAACCAGGTCATTTTTTGAATAACCAAACTCTATTTTTCTTTTCTGAAATCCGGGTTGAATAAAACGGCAAATTGTAAATGCCATTTACCAACTGTGTTTACTTGCTGGTGTAACATTCCGGCCTGAAAACTTGTGGTTTTATTAAGCTGATAACCAATAGCTCCGTACAATCGATTTCTATCAAAAAAGGTCTGCTCCGTATTCATGAAAATCTCGTCGTATAAACCTACAAACCAAGTCTTTGGTTCAATTTTCGACTTATTCAGAGGAACAAACATCATTATTCTGTATCGCAATCGATTCTTATAGTTGGTGGTGATCGAGTTGGTTATCCATCGTTGTTCCACACGATATCGGTGTTCAAGTTTTACTCTCCCCAATACATTATTCACGATAAACTGTTGCCAAATTCTATGTTCCGTGGCACTAGCTCCTTTTATATTGTCTTTCCAACCATAATTGCTGATATGGCCGTATCCTGCTGTTACAAATGCACTTTTGTTAAAGTGATAGTTTAACCCGGTTCGTAACAAAAGCTGCTCGATATTTACCGGTTCAATCGTATGGTTTCTGTATTGAACTTCCGTATGTATGCTGAATTGATCTGAAACTTTGTTAGTTCCGAAATACATTAACCAATTGCCCATAGAATTGTTCTGTCCTTGGGCTACTATAGGCAACATTCCTGAAAGAAATAGTGCTATTTTAAGTGCTTTCATATCGGTCGCGAAATTTGGGGTATGAATTTAGAAAATAGTTGGCAACAAAAGATGTTCGATTATGCCCTTAATTCTAGCATTGGGTCTGGGCTGTACAGAAAATATCAAAGCGTCCTAGCAATCAGCTTGGTCCCGTCATCATTGGAATGCATTCGAGGAGACTGATTGTTCGATTCATGTTCGTTTCGATATTTATTTACTCCGACTCTAACGTGTTTTTTGCTTTCAAATAATGCTAATCTTTTGTCAAAGCTGTCTTTAATGCTCTTAGGAATAAAGAAGGTTTGAATCCCTTTCAACCAGCCGCCTTCATTTTCAACTTCTTTAAAAAGGTCCCAGGCTTTGGATCCTAATTGATCGGTAAGCGATTCAATATAGTAAGAACCGTTTGCGGAGTGCATCACTTTGTCGAAATGAGATTCCTCCCTAAGAATATGTAGGGTATTAATGCCTGTTCGTAGGGAGTTTTCATTTAACTCGTTCGTTACGGTTTGGTCGTAAGGAGCTACAGAAACGATATTTGCGCCTCCAATAATAGCGCTCATACATGCGGTGGTAGACCTGAGGATGTTATTGGATATGTCCAATTGCGAATGCGCAAAATGCGAGTTTCCACAAATTAACAAAGGCGATTTTGTTGACCTTATTTGATAGGTGTCTAGAATCAACTGCCACAATAATTTAAAACTCCGAAACTTAGCAATTTCTAAAAAGTAGCTTGTCCCAACCGAAAATTTGAAAGCAATGTTATTCGCCAATTCATGTAGGTAGCCACTTTGATCTTGGCAAATATTGAGGTATTCGTTAGCCTCGGCAAGTGCATATGCAATTTCTTGAGTTGCCGTTGCGCCGGCTTCATGATAGACAGTTGCGTCAATCAAAATTCCACCATTTTGATCGGCGACAATTCTTTTAGACTCGTTAGTTGCCTCTTCAAATTCCTCATTGGCTCGGGCAGCCGTACCTAGCGGCGTGTGATAAATATTTAAGGCAGAACGTTCATTTAAATTCAATTGACCGCAATACTGATCAATCCATTGCCTCAAGTCCAAGGTGTTTGATATGATGGTTGTTTCAATTACTTCCAACTGAATTCCAGCCATAAGCGTTTCGAAATCGGAATAACTCCGTATTGGTCCTTCAAGAATTAAGTGTTCAATTCCGCATTTCAAACCTTCTATCGCGTGACGGTTACCTTCTTCACAGTTGATGAACCTAATGTAGTGCCCAATCTTCCATGAAATATTTTCAGTGTTCGAAAGAGTAGGGTGCAAAACATCGTCGTTGTGATAAAATGGATGAATGTCAAATCCTTCGATAGAATTCCAAATTAACTGATCTTCATAAGATTTTCCCTTCAGATCGGCAACAATCTTAGCGCGCCATTGATCAGAATTTTTGGCATCAAATTCTTTAAATAAATTATCGTCCATAATTTTACCTTGAGTCTGCAAATTTACTTATTGGAAAGGTTTTGATGGGCAATACACCGGATTATTTAAATTGTTGAAAATTGCGATCCTTGCAGTATGGAAAGAAATCCGCGTGAAGTATATCTAGAACGATTGAAGAAGTCTTCTAAAGAATTGGTCATTAGCAATGCAAGATTGGCACTTGAAGACAATACATTTTTTGAGTTTTTACTAGAATTAGCGTTTAAAAATGGAGTAGAAGAAGCGTGGAGAGCTGCTTGGGCATTGGACACCATTGCTAATTTTCAACCTGATGTTCTGCGGTCCAAGGTTCCGTACATAGCTAGGGTGCTTCCATCTATTGAGCACAAGGGACAGCGACAATGTCTGTTAAGGTTAATTAGTCGTTACCCGACTCTTGATGATGAAACAGAAGGATATATAGTGGAACATTGTTTTAATCAATTGATACTTATGGAAAGTGTTGGCTATAATAAAGCTCTATCCATAAAGATTTTGGACCGACTTATGAGTAAATATACCGAGTTGCAGAGAGAGTTTGTGTTGGTACTGGAAGACATGATGTCTAGAGAAAGAATAAAATCTGTGGATCGTCTGGCGAAAGAAATGCTTAAAAAATACAAATAGAATTATTTCAAACTATTACAGTGTTCGGCCAAATATTTTTTTTAGCCAATAGTACCGAGCGTCCAATTTCTGTTTATTTTGTGTTGGAACCGTTTTAGAAACTATACTAATTATGAAAAATATTTTAGGTGGATTGGGACGGATCGCGCTGTTCACGGGTACAACTTTATTGATTGCTTGCAACTCGATCCCGGAAGCGAAAGATCCGGCAAAGCAAGCTCTTCTGAAGTGCGTTGGTGCATCCGATAAGGTAAGTGTTATTGGCTCTGTCAATCCTTTTAAAATATTAGGCAAACTGAAGACCGAAGAATCTGAAGTGCTTAAAAACAATCCGATGGTTTCGATGGCCTTGGCCATGGCTGGGGAGTATAAAGACCCTGTGGTTTCCGGGGTTGAATTAAACCGTAACCTGCATTTTGCTGCGAAGATTGATTTGGAAAATAAGTCAGGTTATGGTTTTGCTTTTTTGACGTTGCATAACAAGAAGAAATTCGAAGGCCAGTTGTCTGCACTGCCGAATTTCAACGATATTAAAGAGAACGATACCTATAAATATCTGTTGGTAAACAGTTCGCTTGGTTTAGCATGGAATGACGAAGTTGTTGGACTTGTAGTAAGTCCGTTTATCCCCTCACTTTCAACATACGCAGATGAAATCATGCAGTATGCAACCTTGACAGGTCAAGCGAACCAAAACGTCGTTGAATTTGTGGAACGTAATGATGACGTAAATTTCCTGTTTTCTTATTCCGGTTTGGGTGAAGTGTACACGTTAGCAGGACAGCCTAATATGAACAATATATTTGATGACATCAAGGAAGGTTATGGGCAAATGACCTTAAATTTTGAAGGACCGGAATTGATATTGGTAGGGGAATCTAAGGGGGTTAAAGATGTAGAAAAGATCAATTATTTGGCGGACGGCATGCCCAACGATTTCGTTGGCTTTTTAGGCGAGGGTGAGCCAATTGCTGTTGGTTCTGTGGCATTGGATTGGAAGAAGGCATTAGATATGTTTGGAGAAACCTGGTTGGAGCAAGTTGACGATTACAAAAAACTTGGTGATTCGGCTGCACAGAACATAAATATTACCATGGAAGATCTTCAAAAGATGTTTAGTGGGAGTATAGCCTTTTCGCTAAATAAAATTGGGATTAAAGAAGTAGGCTCTAACGACGGTGAAGCCGTAACAGTTGAGCCCGGTATCGATTTTAATTTGGTAGCTAGTATTTCAGAACCAGAATACGTTGTGGCTAAAATCAAGAAGTTTGATGATAGCTTGGTAATCGAGAAAAATAACCACGGGAATTATTTGATAAATGTAGACCGTAAAGAAAATGTCTGGTTGGCAATTACATCGGATAAAATGATCTTGACTGCTAATAAAGATGTGGCTACGGTTCTTGCAAATGGTGGAAAACTTTCTGGGGTGTCTGGTAAAGGAGTGGATTTGGCATTAGGGCATTCTACTGCGTTTTATTACAGATATCCCTCTGAGAAGGATGTGAATGCGGTTATGCAATTACTTGGTAACAACCCTAATTCACGCCAATTTTCTGAAATATTTAATCTATTCGAAGAAGTCACAAGTTTTTCAGATGTAGATCGTGCAGAATGTGTCATCAAGTTTAAGTGCGGCAATCAAAATGCAATTACTAAATTGGTGGAGGTTTTCTTGAAAGCTGCTACAGCAATTCAAATGCAAGACGGTGGCGAGATAGATGAGTACCAGGAGATGCTGGACGAAATGGAAAAAGAAGGAATGAATGCTTAGCTTTTTTCGACTTCTAGCAATTAAGCTTGGTTCTGAGAATTGATTGCTTTTCTAACACTTCCGTATTCTTCTAGTAGTTTTTTGGCTGAACTATAGTCTAGGTTAAGTTTTTCCATAATCATTTTTGTGCCACGGTCCACGAGCTTGTTATTGCTTAATTGCATGTCAACCATTCTGTTTCCCTCTATTCTACCTAGCTTCACCATCAGTGAGGTTGAAATCATGTTTAAGATCAGCTTTTGAGCCGTTCCTGCTTTCATACGTGTGCTTCCTGAAATAAATTCAGGACCTACCACACAGCATATTGGAAAATTCGCAGTTGTAGCCAATTGGCTATCGGGATTACATGTTATACATCCCGTAAGTATCCCGTTTTCATTGCATTTTTCTATGGCACCGATTACGTAAGGTGTTGATCCTGATGCGGCTATTCCAATCACTGAATCGTTAGCACCAACTTCCCATTTATTCAAATCTTCCCAGCCAAGGCTTCTATCATCTTCAGCAAATTCAACAGCCTTGCGAATTGCACTATCACCACCAGCAATTAGTCCAACGATCAAATCGTGTGGTACGCCAAAAGTTGGAGGACATTCTGATGCGTCAACAATACCCAGCCGACCACTGGTTCCTGCTCCTAAGTAGAATAGCCGCCCTCCCTTTGTCATACGATCATGAATTTTGTCAACCAGAGTTTCAATGGCTGGAATACATTTATTCACAGCATCTGCAACTGTTTTATCTTCGCTGTTAATGTTGGTTAGTAGTTGCTTTGTAGACATTTTGTCAATGTACTGATACCTTGATTCGGACTCGGTAACTTTACTCATAGCATCGATTATTCATAACTGGTTTCAAATGTCTGATTCGTGAATGGATATTGCAAATTGTAGATAGATCATTAATCTTTCAGTGTAATGGGCGTTGATTGTCATGAATCGGTAATTTTGGGGCGAATTCGTTGTATTAATAAAAAAGGGCTGCATTTGCAGCCCTTTTTTATTAATACCTTTCATATTCTATTGGACAGAAAGGTTTTTAATGTATGAGTTGCCGTTAGCAACAACTTGAACCTGATAAATTCCTTTTGCAAAGTTGGATGTTGAAATCGGCAGTTGAATAGCTTGACTAACGTTGCTAATGGATTTGCTGAAAACCTCATATCCAGCAGAATTGATAATTCGAATGTTTACCTGTGGGCTATCGGTTACATTCAAAGTTAGATTTGTAATTCCAGAGGAAGGGTTTGGATAAAGTTTAACAATATCATCCGGGCGACCTAAATATTGGACATTAGTCAAAGTATCGCATCCTTTAACATATCCGTTAGTTTCCGCCTGTGGGATACTTGTTTCAGAAGCGTTATCAATTTTTCCAGCTTCGTTTACGAGAATACCAACTATGTGGATGTGCTTGGATTTCCAGTCGGATGGAATTTGAAATTTATAGTTAATCGTTTCGCTATCTCCGGATTTTATTGATTCAGGAAAGCACTTTGTTTCACCAGCAAAGCTTGGAGAAATGGCTCTTGCCACATGCCTGTAAACCATTTGTGCAGCAGGTACAGGATTTGGTAATGATTCATAACCTCCCATTGCACCGCGTTGTCCTCCTGCAAAATAATTTGCCTGATCCCAATCACTTCCAGTCCCTGTTACGCTATCTTCTACTAACGCACAAGCAAGTCCCCATTTGTTGTTAGCATCTCCCGCGAAATGAACGGTTAGGGAAACATTCATAACACCTGCTTGTTCATCATAGTTTGCACCAGCTTTTATTGTTCCGATTGCATTATTCACAATTTGGTTCAAAAATGGAGCTTCCATTTTTGATGGGTCTCCTTTCCAGTCTCGATCTATTGTTGCTTTCGGGTAGCCTCCTCCAGTAACAGCACCCAATTCAGAATCGTAGTTTGTTACGGTCATTGGATCTCCATTGTGCACGGCTATTCCAATCCATTTCTCTTTGTACCATTCTTCCATATTATTCATCCACACACTACCGCGAGGACAAAATCCGCACCAAGTACCGGTTGCCTCTTCGCCAAGTACAGCCTTATTTAGTCCAGCCTGTACAATGTTTAATGTCGTTGTTTTGCTGTCATCTGAAGGTATACTGTCGGTTCCTGTTCCATTTATGTTGCTAATTGTTACCGCCAATTGTTTTTGATTGGCAACCAAAATGATTGGCTGGGCAAAAGTGTGCTTGTAAAATTCTAGAGAACCTATAGACTTTGCCGATACACTTTCCATGTCGGTCACTCCGTTGTAGGTGTACGTAATGTCGAATGACTTGATCGTATCTACACCTAAATTTCGTATTGTTCCAGACACCTTTCCAGATAGTCCGCTAATGAGTCCACCAGTGAGTCCTAGATTTGTTATAGCGCCATTTTTATTAGTTAAGCTATCTTCGGTAATTGCGTAATTCAAGTTGTCGAGATAAAAACTTGAATTCAAGAGTGGGTAATAGTTAATCGATCCAATTGCAACGGATTCATTAAAAAACGAACCTTTCAACATAGAATTGAACATTACATCCCAGTTGTTTGTAGATAGATTACTTTCCACTCCTAGGGTAAACCATTTACCTTGTTCGTAAGCTGTTTGGATATGAAGTTTACCAGATCCATCATAGATAATAGCATTTGAATCCGGCAAGAATCGGAAATGTAGGGTCCAACCTTTGCCAGGTATGGTGTCGCTTTGTATGTTAAAATAAGCCCCTTTTCCAGAGTCGATGTATAAGTCCATTGATAGATCGAAGGTGCCTGTATTGTACAAAGAGTCTGTTAATAGAACTACGTCCTGCGGTCCGCCATTTGCAGAGGTGGAGCTCATGAACAATCCTTTACTATTGGTAACGGGTACTTCTACAATTTTAACATCTTGATTTCCTTTTTCTTGACCTGCTGTCCAGGGGTCCCACATGTTAGACTGTTGGCAAATGAAGTCTCCAACATTGTAAGATTCGAAGTCATCCGAATAGGATTGGGAATGAGAAAATAAGGTAGATGCCAGAAAACCGGCAGCCACCAAAGTGATCTTGTTTTTAGTCATAATTTATAGGCATTAATACATTGATAATTAGTTAGTTAATTTGTCAAGTTCCGAAAATCAGGATTAATTCCATGCGAATTTGGGTAATCGAGGATTCAGCAAAGCCTTACTTCTTCTACTAAATTAGCGAATCGTGACCCATTATTCAAACCTAGATCTTAATTTGTAGCTTAGAAAGCTAACAGGGTGCAGAAAATTATAAAAATGGGGATGTCTATCCGTATTTTACCTCAAGAGCCAATCCAGAGTCAATAAGATGTTGGTTGATGTTTAAGTCATCCTTATAAATTTCGGCGATGAATCGACCGTATTTTCCTCTCTTGGTGGACTGAACAATTATGTCGCTGTCGACTGGACACAGTTTTTCGACCTCCGCTTTTGATATCAAACCCTGAGGCCTTTCTTTTCCACGAATTTCAGGAGTATCTATGCGGGCCAAACGCAAACGTTCTCTTTTATACGTATGAAACCCCAAGTCTATCATGACGTCAACGGTGTCACCGTCGAGCCATCTTACCACTTTTGCTCTATAATTGTACACGAATGAAAGAATATTTACCTACGCTACAAACATAGTACAAAACCCATAAACCCTGGCAAAATTAAGTTTTGTTTGAACGAATTTAGTATCGCCCAGATTGAGCACGGTCCATTGAGCGCTTGTCATCTTTCGCTTTCAGATCATGCCTTTTGTCGTGGGTTTTCTTCCCCTTGGCTAGTGCGATTTCAATTTTAGCCCAGCCTTTTTCGGTCAAGAACACTTTTAACGGAACGATGGTCAATCCTTGATTTTTAAGCTTTTTAGTGAGTTTGTTTATTTCATGACGATTCAACAACAACTTACGATCTCGCCGGGGAAAGTGGTTGTTATAACTGCCGTTTTCGTATTCTTGAATGTGCATGTTTCGAACAAATACTTCGTCATTGGAAACTACGCAGTATGCTTCCTTAATGCTAGCTTTGTTTAACCGAATCGATTTAATTTCAGTACCCGTTAGCGATATTCCTGCAGTGAAGTTTTCTAGCAGTTCGTAATTGAAACGTGCTGCCTTGTTTTTTATGTTAATCGCTCCGGCCATTTATTTTGGTTGTTTCTTGGTTTTTTTGCTGCCATCGTACAAGGTGTACTTGCGAAGAGAACACTCCAGGGCACCATTGTAAAGCTTTATTTTTCTTTCTGGGCGCAGCCCAATATTTTTGAACGCATCAAAGTTCGAACTTATTATCCAAGCTTCAAACCCTGAAAAGTTGTGTTTTAATGCGGTTCCGATTTTTTCGTAGAGCTCTTTTATGTCTTCGGGTGAGATTCTTTCGCCGTAAGGAGGATTCATTATAACTACGCCACCTTTTTCTTTTGGGCGCAAGTCTGCAATATCCATTTTGGTGAAACGGATCGGATCGAAGAAATCAGTGGGTGGTATGTTTTGCTTGGCAATGGTTATTGTTCGTCCAGAAATGTCATACCCGTTTATTTTTATCGGATTACGCGTTATTTTACCAATCGCACGTTGTTTCTGCATTTGCCAAAGACTCTCGTCAAATATTTCCCAGCTTTCGAAGCAGAATTTGTCTCTAAAAAAACCAGATGGAATTCTATTGGCAAGCATTGCGCCTTCCATCAAAAAAGTGCCGCTTCCACACATCGGATCGATTAACTGCTGCTCAGGTCTCCAGCCTATTAATCGAATTATTCCGGCGGCAAGCACTTCGTTTATTGGAGCCTTGTTGGTTCTGGTACGGTATCCGCGCTTAAATAAAGGAGCCCCGGAACTGTTCAATGAAATAGTAACCTGATTCTGTTGTGAAATGTGAACGGTGATTTTAACATCAGGGTCGATTGGATCGATGTCAGGACGGCTTCCTACTTTATCCCGAAATTTATCGCAAATCGCATCTTTTACTTTCAGAGCAACAAATTTTGAATGGTGAAATTCCTCTGAGAATGTTACGGCCTCTACGGCTATGGTTCTTTTCACGTCAAACCAATTTGGCCATTCTATTTCTCGTACGCGATCGTACAATTGATTGGCCCGAACTGCACGAAAGGTGCTTAACTCAAGCAATATATTGAGTGCCGTAGAGCAGCAGAAATTGGCAATGTACATTTGACTCAAACTACCACGGAACTCTACAGCTCTATTTTTAACGGCAATATCTTCAACGCCCAAGTCTTTTAACTCGGATGCCAGAACTTCTTCCAATCCGTAAAATGTTTTAGCCAAAAATTTAAACTCAGACATAGCAATGTTTTAGTTTGTTATTTGTCGTCTTCAATAATTTCGAAGTCTACAAATTCGTCATCATTTTTAGAGGAGTAATCCTTTTGATGGGAATTTTCTCGGTTGGTGCTTGAAGTGGTTTCACCTCCGAATAAGGACCTACTCAAACGGATAAATCGGACAACGATATTAACTGTAAAAATAAACCCTACAATACTTATTAGGGTTCCTAAAATTGGAGCGGTGTACCAGGAATTAATGATGTAGAATATTCCGTTTATCAAGGAGTAGTCGACTACAATGGGGAATAGAATGTTTAAAACAAATAGAACCACGGTTCCGATAAGAATCAAATTTTTATGAGGGATTTTTGCTTCGCCCGTGAGGGTTTGAAGCTGTGCATTAAGTTGAAAATTTGCGCTACTTTTTTCAAGTCGTTCTCTTAAGTAAACACACAACACGATGGCTCCAACCGAAGCCAATAGAGTTGGTCGCGGGGTTTCCATCGATGCCAAAAAGTGGATTGCTCCACGAGCGGTGAGCGCGGCTAACAAATAATAATGAATCACTTTTAAAGCGTAGGTGAAGGTCTTTCCATTGCTATTTCCAACAAGAAATTGAATGGCAAATTTTACGAGTCCCCAGAACAGACTGAAGGCCATGAACACAACACCAAGATATAACAGATATGAAATCAACATTTGCGTGATTTGCCGCAAAGTTAAGATTTGGAGTTCAAACCGCTGATCAATATTGGTTATACTTGCAGAAAGGTTTTTAATTGAGATCGATTAATATAGCAATAGACGGACATTCTTCGTGTGGTAAAAGCACACTTGCCAAAGGTTTGGCAACTGAATTAAAGTATGTTTACGTGGATACCGGGGCGATGTATCGCGCGGTAACATTGTACATGCTCGAAAACGGAGTGGTGTCGGAAAATGAGGGATTTGATGAGGCAGAATTGATTGATTCTCTTTCCGAAATCAATATTTCTTTCAATTTTAATCGCACCACGGGTAATTCTGAAACATTCTTAAACGGCACTTCCGTCGAACACGATATACGTGGTCTGCGGGTTGCACGCTGCGTGAGTCAGGTTAGCAAAGTGAAACACGTACGCGATAAACTTGTTTATTTTCAGCAACAGCTGGGCAAGAACAAAGGTGTGGTCATGGATGGACGAGATATCGGATCGAAGGTTCTTCCGGAAGCTGAGCTAAAGCTTTTTGTTACTGCTAGCATTGAGGTGCGTACCGCCAGACGTTATAAAGAGCTTGTTGAAAAGGGAGTAATGGAAACGGTTGAAAGTGTACAAGATAATTTGAAAAAGCGTGACTTCGAAGACTCTAACCGAAAGGAAAGCCCATTAATTCAAGTGCCCGAGGCTGTGGTTATTGACAATTCTAGACTTTCTAAGCTAGAGACCTTAACTCAAGTATTGGACTTGGCCAATGAAAAAATTGACAACCACTAACATGCTATGATCAAGGCTGAAGGACTAGTAAAACGATACGGCGATACGGAAGTTTTAAAAGGGATAGACCTAGAATTGAAATCCAAAGAAGTGGTCGCAATTGTTGGGGCTTCGGGCGCAGGAAAGACAACCTTGCTGCAAATACTCGGTACGTTGGACCTGCCTAACGCAGGATCGCTAATTCATGGGTCGACCAACCTTTTGTCGTTAGGGCAGAAAGAACTTGCTAAGTTCCGGAACAAAAACATAGGATTCATATTTCAATTTCATCAACTTCTACCAGAATTTACGGCTTTGGAAAACGTGTGTCTTCCCGCTCTAATCGGAGGGAAATCATTAAATGAAGCCAGAAAAAGAGGGAAGGAGCTGCTTGGTTCGCTTGGCTTGGAAAACAGAATCTCGCATAAACCAGCTGAGCTTTCGGGGGGCGAGCGGCAAAGGGTTGCGGCAGCCAGGGCGCTAATGAATGAACCAGATTTGATTTTGGCCGATGAACCGTCAGGAAATTTGGACTCGAACTCGGCGGATGAATTGCACGAGTTGTTTTTTACCCTACGAAAGGATTACGGTCAGACCTTTGTTATTGTAACGCACAACAATGAGCTTGCTAACATGGCCGATCGAAAGCTAGAAATGGCGGACGGCAAACTTGTAAACTCCTAAAGCCTCAATTAGAAAATCTTTTGCACGCTATTTTTGTGCAACTGCCGAATAGAATTTTAAAACGATTCCAACTGCGATTGAAGAACTCCCCTTTTGTTGAATCTTTCGATCCAATTAGTGGAGTAAATCATGCGTCTTATTTTGGGGTTAAATTCTAAGTAAGTGAAGTATGGATACCAGTTCATTTTGGTGATATGTTTTGCTAAGGCAGCGTATTTTTGCTGCCACTTTTCTTTTAATTGAACCGTATTTTCCAATGCCTGATCAATAGTATATATCTCATTTTCTGGCGATAGTAACTCTCTTATATCCTGAGCTAGTTCTGATTTGTCTTCACGAGGCACGTAAGCTTGTAAATTTCTTTGCAAGTGTACAATGCATTTCTGATGAGCTGAACAGGGAAAAAGTTGAGCAATGGATTGATCCAATCCAGCAATTCCATCAGAGACTATCAAATCAATCGTTTCAGCTGCTCGCTGTTTTAATTCTTGAAAGATTGCATTAAGCATCATTTCTAGTACTGAATTCAAGCCGTCTTCCTGTAAAAATTTGTGTAGTACCAGTTCTGTCTGTTTCTTTGTTAACATAGTTTCCAATGATTTCTTTAGTCTGTTTTATTGCAATTACAAACTTGTTAAATTGTTGGAAACTCCTTTCCTTTTCAGACACACTCTTCTGGACGGGTATCCAGGATCGAAATCCATTGGTCGATTTAGCCCGTACTAATGTGATATCTCGTCCTGCGTTTGGCTGGCTTGAACCAAACCAGTCGTGATGAAGAATTACTTCTTTTACTTTAACCGTATCGGCATAGTCTTCCACAACCTCTTTCGCATCGTGTGAAATAATATCGTTGAAACGAATAAACCCTTTGAAGTTTTTTCAACACAATGTGCAGCTGTCAAAACCCAATCTGGAGCTACTAGAGATCCTCCACACTGGTGCTGCGTTCCTATAATGGGTAATTTATCATTATTGAGCAATTGCCCAACCCATGAAAATTAATTTTGCTCAGCATATCTACCCTTGACAACACCAGTCAAAGTATCTTGTTGCAAATCGTTAGTTTGAGAAAAATTTGAATTTGGAAATGAGATTATTAAAGTGACAAGTGATAGTTATTTTCTAAAATACATAGTTGTAATCATAAGAAGTTAGTCGTGTTATTTAAACCGTTTGTGTTAATTTATATAAAAAATGTAGAATTCAAGACATGATTATACTTCCTGGATTTAATCAAGCACAAAAAACTGCCAATTGCAATTTCAAAGATTTTGTAGCTTAGTTGATCACATGACCAGAATATACTATTTAATCTTTCTAGCCTTATCAGTTCAAGGTCATTCTCAAAACCAATTAGATTCTTCACGAAATTACCTCGCTACGCTAGACTCCGTTTTCAAGGCTGTTATTGCCGATTCCATGTTAAAACATGCTTCTTTTGGCTATGTTGTAAAAGATTTGGATTCTGGTATTCACATCTATGGATATGATACCGAGCGAGCACTAACTCCTGCATCTACCATGAAATTGGTTACGACTGGTGGGGCTTTGAATATACTAGGAAGTTTGTATCGTTGTACAACTAGTTTAGAATACAGCGGAAAGGTCGAGAATAGAATTCTTCATGGAAATATTTTCATAAAAGGAGGTGGTGATCCTACATTGGGAAGTAAATACTTCTCCCGAGCTAATCCTTCGTATTTGACGCATTGGAGTTCGGCGGTAAAGAATTTAGGAATCGACTCGATAACTGGGTCGGTTATTGGAGATGCTCAATTTTTTTCTGAATCCATGATTCCATCGAATTGGGCGTGGGGAGATATTGGCAACTATTATGGGGCAGCGGCATGTGGTCTTTCCTGTTATGATAATTCCTTAACGTTTGAATTTCGCTCAGGGAAAAATGCTGGAGATTCCACCGAAATTATTGGAGTGGTTCCCGATTTCCCAGATTTAAAAATCGTTAATCAGGTGCTGGCAGGGAATACGAAGGTTGATTTAGCGTACATATACGGAGGTCCTTTCGAGCAAAAAAGATATATCAGAGGCACGATTCCGAAAGCAAGAAAGTCGTTTAAAGTGAAAGGAGCAAACCCTGATCCAGCATATTTATTTGCTATTCAATTGCAACATGAATTGCTTAAAAAGAATATTGCAATAAAAGGCAGTCCTACCACCATTAGAAAGATTCGTGAGCGCAATTCCCAATCAAATTATTTGGCTGACTTAAGCAAGATTAATTTGCCAAATGACTCTATTTCGGATTCTATTACCGTCCAGGTAAGAAAAACAATCGCTGGTGTTAAATCTCCCAGTTTAAGTCAAATTGTTTTTTGGACAAATTTGATTAGCAACAATTTATTTGCAGAACATTTGGTCCGTTTAATTGGAAAACATAAGCAGGATGTGGGTTCGGTTACCGCTGGGACCAGTTGTATTAAAAACTTTTGGCTGAGCAAAGGGATCGATCTTGGAGGGATGTGTATGAGCGACGGAAGTGGGTTGTCTAGGTCTAATAAGATTACAGCAAGTCAACTCGTTGAAATATTGTCTGTCATGGATACATGTTCAAAGTCAAAATCATTTTACTCGTCACTTCCAGAGGCGGGTAAGACGGGCACTATAAGAGGAATGTGCAAGGGTTCTGCAGCAGAAGGAAACCTAAGAGCGAAAAGCGGCTACATGTCTGGCGTTAGAAGTTACGCGGGATATGTTACAACATTATCTGGAAGGAGGCTTGCTTTTGCGATGATTGCAAATAATTATTCTTGTACTCCGGCTGATATGAAACGTAAAATGGAATCCCTGATGGTGAAAATGGCAGAATTAAATTATTAATTAAGTTACCTTAACAACACCAGGTGTCCTTTGAAAACTTTGGTTTTAATTCCATTCTTCTTCTTGATTTTCAACAGCCAGGTATAGATGCCTTGTTGTTGAAGTTTGCCCATATGTGTTCCGTCCCAGGCCTTCGCAACCGATCTGGTTTGAAATACAGTTTGGCCCCAACGATTAAATACATAAAATTGATACGTTCCTGGTTCAAATCCACTTAATATTGGTTTTAAGGTTTCATTCCGGTCATTTCCATCAGGGGTAAACGCATTCGGAACAAAAACTAATAATTCGGAATCAATAATTACAGTTTGACACAAGGAATCGTCACATCCGTTAACGTTGTTGGCTTTTAGACAAACTAAATAGTAGCCCTCGTCTTCTGCAGGGAATTTGTGTGTGGGATTTTCCTCCGTTGTAGAGTCAAGGCCAGCAAAGTTCCATTCTACCGATTCTGTAAAACTAGAAGTATTGGTAAACTGTATTGTAGAGTTCAAGGTTGTAGTTGGTTGTGGACCGAAAAGAAAGTTGGCTTGTGCATAAGGGAAGGACGTTATCATGCTGTCTTGAGCCAATGAGTCGGTACACCCATAGGGAGTGGTGACTGACAGTTGAACATTAAATGCACCGGTATCATAATAGGTATGAGTAACCGGTGAAATATTGTCAATTCCACCATCTCCGAAGTCCCAAGTCATATTCCCAACAGACAACGAATCTGTCAAATTAGTAAATGTAACGGTAACAGGTACGCATCCACCGACAATGTTGGAAGTGAAGGATATGCTTGGTGCAGGCTTAATAAGAATTCTTACCGTATCATTAATCTCAGGGGTTTCGCAACCATCATTAATCACCACTTCATAAGTTGTTGTTTCAGTTGGAGCTACTACCACTGTTTTATTGGTAGAAGTCCACAATGAACTGCTAGAAGACCATTGATAAGAATAGTTGCTGTTACCTCCGGTAGCATTAACATCTAAAGTAGTGCTGTCTCCTATGCATAAAATAGAATTGCCTAAAATGTTTGCCCAGCCGCTGATTGGAGGATAAATTGAAATGGATGTAGAATAAGGGTTTGAAACACATCCGTTGCCATCCGTAGCAATCACCGAAATAACCGTATCGGAAGCTGGAGAGCAATCGTAACTGGAGCCGTTAATTCCTGATGCCCATTCAAAGGTATAATTTCCATTTCCACCAGAAGCAGAAGCCAACGTGCTTGACGTTCCTCCAATGCAAATGTTTGTATCGGGAGATATAATTACCAATATTGGATCTGGGTCAGTAATTTCCATTGTGTCCCGATAGCTGCAGTGATCGTCTGTAACATCTACGTAGTAAATGCCCGCACAGAGATTATTAGCGGTGGCAATTGTTTGTCCGAGTGGGGTTAAAGTTTCATTCATCCAATTGTACGTTACTGAGCCGATGCTATTAGCTTCTGTAGTGGTTGCCTGAGCGTTACAGTCGCCGGCACATAACAAAGGGGTGCCTACGGTTGTTGCAACTAAGCAACATGGGCCTGGGTCTACAACAAATGAGGAATCGGATTGGCAGTCTCCCGCATCGGTTATTACCACAGTATGCGTGCCTGAGCTTATGCCGGTAAAGGTAGAGTCAGTCTGAGATGCTCCTCCGTTTATTTGAAATGTAAATGGTCCAACTCCGGTTACGTCTGTTACTTGCACTGATACATCAGAGGCTCCCGCACAGGTTTCATCGTTTATGGTCAAATTGAAGGTGGGGCCATTGCCGTTTGTAATAGTTACTGAATCTGTGGAGGCGCAGCCATTGGAACCAATCACGGTTACTGTATAAGTCCCAACAGGTAGATTGCTAGCAGTTTGAGAATTTTGACCTCCGGTATTGGAATCCCAGTTGTATGTAAATGGAGCAGTGCCGGGTAGCGCCATGGTTACTGTTGCTGATCCATCTGACATGCCGCAACTGGCATCTACCTTTGTAAAACTTAACTGGGGGACTTCTTGAATCACCAAACTAATTGTGTCTTTCACCTGAAGGGTGTCGCATATTTTATATTCTACTATAAAATCTAAAGTTTCTTGAGGATCACTGATGTTATCGGCAATAATCGGAAATGTGATGTTTTTGGATGTTTCCCCTGGATTGAAAGTGACGGAATCTGGAGGTGAAATAAAGTCAGTTCCACTAGTTGCAGAGCCTGCAGTGTTGATATAAACGGTCTCGGTTAAAGTGATATCACCAGTTCTTAATATATTATAAGATGCGTCTGCACAACCTTCAATCGGGGTAGAATTAAGAGTTTCTAGGACAAATGAGTTTCCTCCTGGACATTGCAAACCGCTCGCAGTTAGAAATACTCCGGAATCATAAACATTATCGCCACCGTCGGCAATTATAATTTTCATGTGATATTTTTCGCATTGCACAACCGGAGACTTTGCAACTAATGGGACTGTCATCCCATTGTAACGAATATAGCTCGAATCCGTGCAGTGAGGTGGCATTGGAGCCAGCAAGCAATCGATGCCTTTGCCGTTGTCAACGTAATATCCTGAATTGTTTAATCCACCTGGTGGACAGTTATTGCCACCAACTGCATTACCATCATTAATCGTATTAATTGTAACAGGCATGTTGGTTCCTGGAACTAATGCCAAATTTTGAGCATTATTGGTAAATGGGCCATTGATTCCGGGGCCAGAAATAAAGAATCCAAACGCGTCATTCACGGTTCCACAGACAAACGCGGGATATTCCTCTGAAGAAAAAACGTAGGTTATTTGCAAGGTGTCGCATGTGGGGATAATATCAAACTCCATAATGCAATGATCTTTTGTTGCAATTGATTCGATTTGAATTAGGTCTGGGTCTGAGTACGATCTATTCCAGCTATGAGAGCTTCGATTATCATCATTCGGACCCTCTGGACTCGCATACACAGTACCTCCACCTGCACCGGTGCAGTTTACCGTTCCGGAATACAACTGACCTGTCGGAATGGGTCCGCCAACACCGACAGCACCAATACTTGACAAAGAGTTAAATCCGTCGTCTCTAAGTTGGTAGCCATGTTCGTTTTCGTCGCAGTTAGGGCCTCCCGAGGTAACGTAATCTATGGATATGGTTTGTCCGTTTTGTACGAAAATCGGGAAAGTAGTAGTGCCGAATTGTGCTTGATTGGTGTAGGTACCCACTAAAAGTCCGTCTAAATACACAAGTATTTGACCGCAATCCCAGCCATCACTTCCTGCATCGTATAGTGCTAATTGAAATATACAATCATGTGGTGGTACCGATGCTAACCCTGTGGTAAGCAGTATCCCATCATTAATTCCTACGGTTGAATTACCTGAAAACGTTCCGTATTGATTGCTATTGCAATCCATGGTGACATTGGTAATCGTTACACCAGGGCCGCTAATTTTATTGGCCATGTCGATTTCTGTAACCTGGGGGTTGACAACAAGCTGAGCTTTGCACACAAAAGCAGTCAAAAAACTAAATATCAGCGTAATAACGAGTGGGTGAGTGTTGGGCATGGGTAAATATTTAATTTGTTCTTATAGGTTAGACTACAAATAATATTTGGGTTGCCACTAAATTAGCATGATTTGTAATATTATTCAACTATTAAACAACTTACTAGATGGTGTCGTCATATTATGTTTGCCCAAATGCTGATACACCTTATTTGAACAGCAGCCAAAAGAGGTTGTATTTTTTGCATACCTAGTCGCTATTCCTCTCCATGCTTTTAAATGTAGAAATGCGTTCTCGAC
>JAHDGY010000127.1 GCA_020631555.1 Flavobacteriales bacterium
ACAGAAATTTAAGAATTCATTTTTTCCTGTCCAGTTTTTTTAGAACACTACACTTACCAGTAGACTCATAAGATTACAGAAATAACTTAAGTTATTCACCCTCATTATTAACCGAACCAGTTTATCAGAATAAAACGCCAAATCAAAATCACCAATTAAATTACACAACTAATTATTCTTCAATCGATTACAGCTTATCATCCAGTTTTTTATACTTTTTACCAAAAAAAATAAACCCCTCGCAGTCAACCGTTTAAATGTTTTAAAATTAATTAGTTGGATAGAGTACTAAATATTAAATACGTTTATTCGAACTTCAATCTGGATTTCAACACATGCCGGTGGATCATTTTTGTTTGGATGCACCCACGAATTATCTACTTTCGCGTGGAGTTTCGAACAAGTATTCGAAGAGTCCACTAAAGATCAATTTGGTAGATATGAAATCGGTTGATCTGGTCAGGTTCTCTGAAATCGGACAGCTTAACGCAACTTTTTAGAACTCATGAACTATCCAAAACCCGTTAAAAAGAGTAATGATGGAAGAAAAAGTATTTTCGTTTGTACTGTCACTTGTAATTTCACTGAATGTCTCCGTATTTGCCCAAGAAATATGCGATAATGCAGTGGATGATGACGGAGATGGGTTGATAGATTTAAACGACAACGACTGTAACTGCTCAAACGCAACAATCGTCCAATCCTTAATCCCCAATCCTTCTTTTGAGGAATATGGTTATGATCCTACCTATATGCATGGTAAATTGCCACTTGCCCTACCATGGATTCAAGGAAGTTCGACCACTACCGATTTACTTTACGAAAACGGCTTTGACAAATTTCTTCCATCTCCTTACCCTGAGGGCAAAGCCGCTATTGGAATGATGGTAATCAAGCAATGGCAGGAATATGCTGCGGTTTCACCAAACAGTAAACTTAAGGCGAATACTGCGTACAAACTTAAATGCCATGTTAATTTGAGCGCAACCGGATATGTCAATGGAGTGCCATGTAACAATATCGCAATTGATGCAATTGATCTTGTAATTTTCGGTAAATCAGACGGTACAATTGGCGGCCCAAGCACTTTAGGGTGTCCAACAAGTGTCCCCACAGCAAACTGGATTAAACTTGGATCAGTTAAAGTAAATCCAAATGTTGGGTGGTACGAAACAACAATCGAGTTTACCCCGACACAAGACATTGATCACCTTATTTTTGGAAGCCAATGTAATTTACCTGCAAGTTATCCAACTCGAGACGCAAACAATAATATTTCTGGACCACATGGCTATTGTGTGCCATACTTGGGCCTAGACAACTTAATTCTTAACGAAAAAGACCAATTTGGCCCTTCAAGTTCTCTAAAACTATCGTCGCAAGGTGGCTTGTGTACCAACGATTTAGTGTTAAACACAAAAGCAGATACAAATACTGGCGATTGGCAGTGGTACAAGGATGGAATCGCAATACTTGGTGCCACCAACGATAACTTAAAAATAAATAAAGTCGATTTTTCAGGAGGTGCGCCGATAAAATACACTGCGCGTCATACGTTTAATGGATCATGTACTACTAAGGACACCACCATAACTTACTCTTCAAATGTCACTGCAAAATTTGATGTAAAACTCAGTTGCTCAGGATACAAGATTGAACTGATTGATCTTTCTACCACTAAAAACGGAACAATCACTTCATGGAGCTGGGATTTTACCTCCGACGGCACTTCGGATGACCAAGGACAAAACTCCGGATTTCAGATTCCTCAAAACGGCCAAATAACAACTACCTTAGTAGTGATAGACAACAACGGATGTAAAGACACCTCCATACAAAGCTACAACCCCGCATCGGGCCAACCAAAAGCAGATTTTAGTATCAAAACGAATTGCTCAACCGGTCAAGTAGAATTAACTGACGCGTCAACAACCGGAGCCTCTGGACTGTTGCAAAAATGGCATTGGGACTTTACCTCAAATGGAATTACCGATGGACAGGGCCAAACTGCGGTTTTTTCCCCTGCTAACGGGGTAAGTCAAATTTCGTCAACCTTAATCGTGACAACCGACCAAGGATGCGCCGATACAATAACGAAGCAGTACTATATGCAAGGAACTGCCTTGGTTATAGACACTATCAACTCTTGTAACCCCATTGTATGGCGAGATGGCAGGAAATATTCCCAGGACAACTCCACAGCAACGTTCACTGTAACAAACCCACAGGGTTGCGATACAACTTATCAACTAAATTTATCCATGAACAACATGATCACCGCAATATTTAACTGGACAGGTGCCTGTGAAGACTCTCCTTGCATTTTCAACGATTTGTCTAACGTTGGAAATGGAAATGTAACCTCTTGGAAATGGGATTTTGGAGATGGTAATTCATCCAAACTTGCCAATCCCAGCAATACATATGGCAACTTGGGTACGTATACAGTTAAAATGGTTATCACCACCGACAAAGGTTGTATCGATTCCGTGCAACAATCCGTGCAAATTCATTCTACACCAAAAGTAGCAATTAGCTCATACAAAGAGAATTGCGGTGTAGTCTGCCTGCAATTGGAGCCAGAAATCTTGCCCGGTGGACCGTCCGCAATTCCTGAATGGCTTTGGACCTTCCCAAATGGGGATACTTCCTCTCTGTTCAAACCTGAATTTTGTTTTGTTAATCGAACGGACTCAATGGTGGTATATGGAGTGAGGCTTAAGGCCGTTTCTATCGAGGGCTGCCAAACAATGTTGGTTAAAGATAGCATCGTCTCAGTGTGGCCAATACCTCGAGCTAGTTTCTCCAGCGAATATTTATGGGATGAATATAAAGATCTACGACTGGACCTGATCAATACTTCAAGTGCCGACGTATCTTCTTTCGACTGGCGCATCGATCGAGAAAAACTGTCTTCCGATGAAAGCCCATCGATAACTATTGAAAATGATACAAGCCGAAATATTTCGGTAGCATTAAAAGTATCCAACGACTACGGGTGCGAAGACAGTATTCATGAATATCTAGTTATCAACGAGCCGTACAGCTTTTATGTGCCAAACGCATTTTCACCAAATGGAGATGGTAAGAACGACTTATTCAAACCTGTCTTTGCCGGTGTATCAAGATTAGATTATGATATGATGATAATCAACCGATGGGGACATATTGTTTTTCAAACCACCAACTTAAACGAAGGCTGGAACGGTGATGACGCTGATAATAATGATGCACAACAAGACTCGTACATTTGGATTTCGAACGTTGCTGACCCCAAAACTGGGGTCAAGAAAAAATATACCGGACACGTCAACTTAATAAGATAAAATTTAAATCAGAAAAGAGTTGTTTTTTCGTTGCGACTGGGTGACAGCTCTTGGAACAACAAATTTAAACCTATCGTAACAAGACAACAGTTAAACAGAGATTTATGAAAACTTCAAGAGCCGCAGTGCTGCTGCTTATAATTCTCTGTCACCCTATAGTTGGACAAGAAATATGTAATAACACCATTGATGACGATGGTGATGAATTAATTGATCTGAACGATGCCAGTGTCAAAAAAAAGATAAGGTAACTTCTCTTCTTCAGAATCGCTCTTTCGACAACCTAGTCGACAAGCAAGGAATGCTTCCATCCAATGATGGACCATGTGGACCTTCCAACAAAAAGCACTACTGACTACCTGCACGCTAAAGGGTTTAAAAACTACTTCCCCCCACCCTATTCGGATGGAAAGGTAGTGTCCAGATTAGTGCGTCTGGACACCACCCGTAAAACCTTGGGAGACCTTTGCACATAAAGTAGTTTGAGATTATTGATTAAGTTCTGTTATTGGTTGATTTTTTATTCTATTCATCCTTTATATTGCTGCTGATAAATGAGTTACAAACAGACCAATATATCTCAGATGAGTTTTGCCAGTTACGATGTTGATCGACGCACGTCGAAGAATGTAAGCATCCGGTGTAGTACGTGTAGTTGTTTAACTTTTTTTTACGGGTAGTAA
>JAHDGY010000039.1 GCA_020631555.1 Flavobacteriales bacterium
ATCGGAAATATCGTGTCGATGTTGAGAAGACAAAATTTTCTTCGAAAGATAATATATTTTCGTGACGACACTACCTAGAAAAAGGCTCGGTTATAGTTGCTAATAGGTATTACAACGATTTTTCCATGCTGAACGTTTGGGACAGCAAAGGTGTATTTTTTGTTATCAGGCACAAGGCTAACCTAAAATATGAGGTCATAACTGAAAGAGAATTACCAGAAAAAGCATCCCAACATGTCTTGAAAGATGAAGAAATAACACTGTCCAATCCCACATCTAAACACAAGTACCCTAATAAATTAAGACGAGTTCTATGTGGGACGATGTAAACAATCAGACCATTGAGGTGATTACAAATAATTTTAACTGGACTGCTCAAACAATCGGACTGCTGTACAATTACCAACACAAGGGGTTCTATTTTCCAAAATTCACTTCTAACCACCAAACAGCCAACAAATACAGCCTAAATCTTAAACCTCAAAATTATTTAGGACAGCATTGAAACTAGAGTTAAAATCAGAACTCCTTTAATTAACTGATAACAAAACTGCTTTGGGCTTAAATATTAATCGAACTCAGGTTTGTAAATTCTTTTTTACAAAGATTTTATCGTATAATTTTCTTTTCAGAAGATATGATTGCTTTAGGTTGCAGATTGCCTTTAAATAATTCTGTCGCTGAAATATCGTAAAAACAGTGTTGATTCGTAGAAATGATTAAAAAAACCAAAAACTTATGATATTGAAAATAATTAAACGATTAAGATCAATGGCGGTGACCATGTTATTATTGCTTATTGTTGCTATTCAGACGGCAAATTCGCAAGAAGTCGATCAAGAGTATTGCTATTATCAGACGATTGAAGGAGAAAGGGTTGGATTGATAGTTAATCGTGCACTTGTGCGGATTAAGTTTCAGTCTAACATGAAAAGATTTGTGCCTCAGTCGAAACTTGAGGAAGCCTTTGCTGATGGCTTTAATTGGTCCGATAATCAGACAATAAATTTGAAATTAAAAGAGCCTTTGGGATCAGATCAGCTGAACGATATTCGTAAATTATTTCCGGACAAACCAGAGATTGACTTTGTTTCATTTGCGTTGACTCCAGAAAATGATAAAACATCTTTTTACGCCACGAATACTGTGGTCTTGGAATTGAAATCAGGTGTTAATAAATCGGATTTGGACAAAGTTCTTGATCAGTACTCTATTACCGGTAAGAAAGAAAGTTACGGTATGATAACTTTTAAAGCCAAGGATGTTGGCGAAGCGTTCAAAATATCTCACGAATTACTTCGATCAGGAACAGTAATATGGGCACAGCCTGATTTTATTGAGAAGCTCAAAAAAGCGTACGAAACACCTCAGTTCGACCCAATAAAATTTGGATCTACTATTTATAAAAAGCCCGGAAGGTTCGAAATACCTAAGTTCACCACAATAAAATTTGGACCTACTCTTTATAAGCTCAAAAAAAATGACAAAGTACGTCGTTCAGCCCCAATAAAATGGACATCTCATTTTAATAAAAAAGCGAAGGAAATGAATCTTGAACCTTCTGAAGAACTTTATAAAAAAGGGATCCAATTTCAATTAAGCGACTCTAATCGTTTTGGAATCAATGTAAAGTCTGCTTGGAAACTTACCAAAGGTTGTAGCAATATAAAGGTTGCTATAATGGACGATGGATTGCCAATCCACCCTGATTTGCCTAATCATCGTGTAGATTTAGATTTTTCTCAGAGTGGCGTAGAAAGTGCTGTTCCTTATGAAGATAAGAATGATCATGGATTAGCTGTTGCCGCAATAATTGGTGCTGCTCATAATGGAATAGGAATAGCTGGTGTTGCTCCTAATTGTGAGTTATTTGGGATTAGAAAGCGTTTTGGCGAATTAACTGAAAGCAATTTCTCCTTTGCTAAGGCAATCCGAAAAGCGGTAGAAAGAGGGGCTGATGTCATCAATCTATCCTTTACAAAGGGAGGAGAACAATTGCCGCCTATAATTGAATCAAGTTTACGATATGCAGTTAACGATGGTCGGAACGGATTAGGTTGTGTAATCGTGACTGGTACCGGTAATGACGGAAAACCTGTTTCTAGTGTCTTAGCTCTCAATGAGTATACAATTTCAGTTGGAGCCATTGGAAAACATGGAAATATACTTACATACTCTAACTTCTTATCCTTGGATTTGGTAGCTCCTTCTGGGGGAGATAATAATGTTTTAAAAGAAAACGTTATTCTTCCGATGAGAGATTTGAATTATGAAAGAACAGGTGTTTTTGATAGAAAAAAATTGAAGTATCAAGCCTTACGTGGAACATCCTTTTCCACTCCTTTGGTATCAGGCGTTGCAGCGTTGATGTTGTCTGTTAATCCCGATTTGACGCAATCGGAAGTTCGAGAAATTATCGTTAATACGGCTATCGACCAGAACAACCGATTCCGTTTTGGAGCTGGTTTGTTGAATGCACACGCAGCTGTGCGTGCAGCCATAAACAGAAGGGCAGATTCTACTGCGGTTGTTTGTGCAGACACAGTTGACAAGTGTAGTCCTTTTAATTTTAATCAATTAGCTGAATCGGGTCACATAAACTTTGACCTTCAGAACGTCCCAGATACGTTGAAATTCACCACTTCATTAGGTAGGTTGTCTTTTAATTCCGCAAATGTCAGGTTGACCTTGCCAAATCCATATAGAGTTACGGAAAACACGATGATTGATGTAGCAGTTCAAAACGACAATGGTCGTAGAGCGTACACCGCACTTCGGCTTTCAAGTATGCCAGAAAGTGACGTAATTTTACCTTTACCAGACGCTAGCTTTCATAGCTTTCGAATTCCTATAGGTGATTCTTTCAATGGGGTGGTAATAAGGGAAATAACATTTATGAACGGTAGCGGTTTTAATGCAAAAAAAACAACGTATGCTGGTTTCAAGATATACGAGAAAGAGGATTGTCAATTTTCAAGGCTTATTAGAGAAGATTTGTTGGAGGCCAATGCTCATCGATTAGCTGAAATAAAGGTTTATCCTAATCCAACAGCTGGAAGTATTGAGGTGGTATCTGAGATCGAAGGAAAAGTGGAGTTGTATAATATGGCCGGACATTTAGTGAAAACAACGAGAATTACGACCGATAATAACCGCATTAACTTGTCCGACATACCAAATGGAATTTACCAATTGACCTTAACTTCCAAGGAAGGAAGTGTTGTCTCGGAAAGAATATTAAAACAGTAGAAAAAGCCATTTTTATTGGATAACGCAATAATTTAGTGGTAAAGAACAGACTTTTTTAGTGCTCGAATGTGAGGTCTTTTGCGAGGCCTCATTTTTTTATGAGTATAAGCCTTTGCCACAAGGGGTCTACAATGTAACCGACGTTCGATAACATTTTGGAAACAGAGCAACCTATTGGTTGTGAACATCTAAAATATTGAAGAAGGAAGAGTATGACGGTAAAATTTTTTGCTAGAGTATCGTTAAGATGAGAATTTTAAATTATTCAAAAGTCTCTCATACTGTAAGCGTCCAGTGTAGTACATTAGAAAGATTATGGACTTCCTACAAAAAAGTGGACAAATTAGTTAAGCGACATTTTTGATATTATTTAGATTATTAAATTCGCAAATAGTTAGATTTCCCAAAGCGGAATGTCTTCGATTGCGATTGTACCATGTTTCAATCCATTGAAACATGGTACAATCTCGGTTTGTTGTTTAGTTTGATATGTTGTCTCTAAACGTCTTGCGATCTTTTAAAGCTTCCAAAACAACTTTTGTTTTAAACGAAGCACTGAATTTTCGTCGGGTTCTTTTCATTTGACAGAAATTTAAGAATTCATTTTTTCCTGTCCAGTTTTTTTAGACCACTACATCACTTAGGTTTAAAGCACAATTTTTTCGAATTGACAAAATCAATCGCGACAAGAAACATTGGCCGAATGTAATGGCAGAATTTATGGATTGGCTAAAGCAGTAGTCGAACTTTTGTATCAGCTAATCAAAGTCAATGATTAATAAATTTTGATAAATGCCTCTAAATCGTAATATTGTATGTAACATACGGCGTTTCACGCGCCCAAGGTTAATACGTTAACTAATTAGATTGCCCATGATCTCATCCCCCAATCAAACGAGCATTACTGCTCCTCCTTCCCATTTTTACAAATTTCGGAATACCTGGTTATCCAAAACTACCCTCGTTTTTATAACTGTACTTTCAACCGTCATTACAAACAAAATAAGTACTGCGCAAGCCCCCCTAAATGGAACCTATTCAATTGGTGGCTCAGGCACCAACGACATGAACGCAGATGACGGATTTGCTTCGTTCACTGGAGGTTTGGGTGCTATTGATTACATCAATAAATATGGCACGTCAGGCCCAGTAATTCTTGAAATCAAATCTGACCTTCAAGAAACAGCACACCAATTTGAACTAATTTCCAGCACCGTCAACCATATCACTATTCGTCCAGACGGCAGTACCATGAGAACAATTTGGCGAGACAATGCGGACAAACACCCAATCATTCGGTTCCTCGACTGTCACAATATAACTATTGACGGAAGCAATCCTAATACGGGAACCGGTCGCTATCTGACATTTAGACACCACCACCACCACGGTGACCTAGTGGAACTTGCTTCAACTAGCAAAACCAAAAACATAACTCTTAAAAACTGTGTCTTCGAAACAGACAATCTCCGTGACGAAGGCAGTGTTGAACTGGCCCCGGGAGGAGACATAGACTCTGTTATTGTTGAAAATAATCTATTCCGTCCCCTTACCGCAAATGGCGGATCTTTATCCGTTGGACTTTCACTACATCAACCGATTGGCAATGTGGTAATGACCGGAATTGAAATTCGAAAAAATGAGTTTGTAAATATGCCGGGAGAGGCAATCCACTTCGTTGACGCAGCCAGTCATCAAGGAAATATTGCGGCCTGTTTAATTCAAGGCAATAGTTTTTACACGACCTCAAAAACTAAACGCGCCCACCGTGGTGACGCACTAATCAATATAGGATTCGGTCATGGTTTCGACATTCAACAAAATTATTTTGGAGGCAACGCAAAACACATTGGATCCGGATTTTCGGAATACGACCTAGATCAGGAAAACTTAATGAACTTCTTATTTTTTGAGAAGAACCTCAAGCCAGGACAAACCAACCGAATTAACAATAATATTTTCGCCAAGATAATGTTGGACGGAAATCAATCCATTCCTTCGGAAGTTCATCTGATTTATGCTGGCGGCGGAGATTTTGATATTGGAGGAACCAATCCAAACTATTTTGGAAGCGTAGCAGTGGATGCAACCTTCAATCCATCCATAAAATTTACTCAAAACACTCCTAATAGCAATTTTAGAGTGATTGAAGTCAACAACGCATCCAACGCTACGATATCCAACAATCGAATTGGAGGAATCTCTATAGAAAGCGGTACACCAACAGCATCGGGATCTTGCTACATTATCGACGCATCTACAGGTTCCTATTCTTGCATTATTTCTGACAACATGGTAGGCGCACAAGGCAGCCCCAATAACATCGTAAAAACCTCACCTGGGTCCTTTGGAGCTATTCGATCCATTAATACTGGCTACGGAGTCGTTACCAACAATAAAATAGATGCACTGCGAGCCTCGAACTTACAATCCAATAGTTTTTATGCCATTTATCGCGGCGGCATTGCGTCTAACGAGACCAAAATCGCGGACAATTCAATTGGTCAAACCAATGTAAATGCGACAGTAAACCCGCGCATTACAATAGACATTAAAGGAACAGGAAAAGTCTTTGGGATTTATCAGGATGGTAGCGGCACAAAAAATAACATCTCTAACAATACCATAGGCGGAATGGCTGCTATTGGAAATGGAACAGATACAACATCCTTATATGGAATTTACAGCAATTACTCTGTTGCAGAAAATAGTAAAATTCTTGAAAACAAAATCGGTGGAAATACGAGAAAGAATATTTACCAATCGACCACAGGCGAGTTTGTTGGAATGTACATTGGTGGAAACACTCAGAATATCCAAGTAGAACAAAACTCCGTAAAAAGCGTCTACTGTGCAGGCAATTTTGGGGGGGCAGGAAACGCAACAATGCTGCGAATTACTTGTAATGCAAACGATCAGATTACCATCCTCAAAAACACTATTGGAGACACTTCAGCAACGTCAGCTGGATTAATCTCATTACCAAGCATCGAATTACAACCATCTACAATCGGAACCAACCTGTACAATGCCTTTGGTATTTGCTGCAACGCAAGTGCCAAGAACATTACAATAGAACGAAACTCTATTGGTGGGATTAAGGTAGGAACCTTTAACCCCAATTCCGGCTTGGACTTATCAGGTATTTTCTTGTCTGCAACTACATCGGTAAAAACTACCATCAGAAGAAACTTTATTGGAGGAACTGCCAAAAATATTGCACAACAGTCTAAAGGATACTTCAGGGGAATAACCATCCAAGGTACCCACACCAACGTAGAAGTATCACTTAACGACATTAAAGGAGTCTATGCCGACACTTACTACGGTGAATTTCCAACTTATATGATTTATGACAACTGCTCAATTGCAGACACAATGCGGATAACAAACAATGACATTGGTATACGGCATGTCAATTCTCAAGTCGCCCCAAGTCTAGAGTTCAAACCAGTACTTGCCGCGCCATGGTGCGGAATATTTCACGCTACTGGCTCTGGAAAGATTGCCACAATCAAAAGTAATCGTATCGGCGGAATTAGGATTTCGGCTGCAAACCCTTCTGCCTTCCACAATATATCACTTATTCGATCTGCAAGTAACGTAACTGAAGTAGTTGAAATAACAAACAACTCTTTGGGAAGCAACATTTCCCAAAACAGCATTTATCAAGGAACCTCAGGAAGTTTCAGAGGGATATACAGTTCCACAAGTTGTAGCAACCTAGCAATAAACAGCAACAAATTACAATCGTTCCAACTAACCAACTATTTCGGAAACGATGATGCAGATATGATTTATGTAACTGGCAATTCTTCTTCTGTTTCCATTCGCCACAATCAAATTGGCAATAGCAACTCTGATGCTCAAAGTACGCCATCAATCAATTGCGTAGCAGGTACAGGGACGCCTTTCGCCCACTTCGCGCTTACAGGGATCCGGACAGCACTTTCCGGTTCTAAACTAACCATTGACAACAACAAAGTTGGTGGTGTTTATCTGGGTACAACGAACACCGGAATAATAGATTCTGATTTATACGGAATACAAGCTCAAGGGAATCCGAGTGAAACGCAGATTACATACAATAAAATCGGCAGTTCCGACATGTCTCGGAATATCTTACACCAAACCAATAGATTCTTCAAAGGAATATTCAGTTCCGCAGACAACAAGCATGAAATTATTGGAAACAGCGTAAGCGGGATAACGATGAACGGACCAAGCTCAGGTAAATTCTATGGAATCCACCACAATAGAATTGTAGATGTAAATGACATTACAATTTCTGGCAATACCATCGGAAAAGCCGGAGTGGACGCATCTGTTCAGCCAAACATTTCAATTTTAAACTCGGTAAGTACAGACTCGCCCAACGCCTTTGGTATTTTGTGCGATCGAGGGAAAAATGTTGAATTAACAAACAATAAAGTTGCCGGCATCACACTTGAGTCTGGCCCAAACAATTCTATCGACTTTTCTGCAATTCGATGCGGATACATCGGAAACACGATCAGTGCAAGAGTCAATAATAACACAATTGGAGACCCTACGGTTTCCAACAGTATTAATAAAAATGCCTCCGGTTCCAACTACGGCATTAGACTTGGGTCCTCGCAAGTAAACAACGCCGAGGTCAATGGAAACGTGATACAGAACATCCACCACACCAATGTTTTCGATTCATATTTCAGAGGAATTTACACGCAAACAAGCGGAACAGCATCGGTTACGCACAATCGAATTGCTAACATATCTGGCAACACGATTAGTGACCTCGCAGAATTTAGTGGAATTTATAGTGCTTCAGCATCAACCGTATCAATAGTTGAAAATCAAATCGAGAACTGGAACATGATCTCCTCTCAAACCACCAGTGGAAACTACATTCTGGGCATATACTCAGAAACGAACTCGGAAGGGCAAATAATCTCAAACAACATCATTGACAATCTTGCAATCACAGCGACCGGTGGAAAAAGCACCCACCTTAGAGGAGTGTACCTAAACAATTCGAGTAATGGAGGAGCACTATCTAAAAACTCGATCACCCGTTTGCACACCAACACCAATGCCTCATCATCGGATGTAACTGGGGTTTACATTCGAAACGGGTCGTGGTGCGTCTCCAACAACACTATTTCATTAGACAACAACAGTAACCCTTGCGATGTAGACCTTGCGGGAATTTACGACCGAACGGATGGATCTGAGTCTAATCATTACAACCACAATACCATTAAGCTTTCGGGTACAGGAACAAAGTGGAATCGAAGCTATTGCTTTTATCACGGCAATTATCCTGGATCTGTTTACCTTCGAAATAACATTCTAACCAACCAGAAATCAAGTAGCACATCCAATCATCACGCAATCAGAAATGCAGCCGGCGGCAATTGCATCTGGAACAGTGATTACAATTTGATGTTTACAACAAACTCTAATGAACTGGGAAGATGGGGAACAGCGGATGCAAGTTTTGCTAATTTCCAAACCGCCTCGGGAGGTGACGCACATTCCTTTGTTGCCAACGTAAACCTAGTTTCAACGGGAATGCCAAAAAATGACGCAGATTGGCTTTTAGTTGACAATAATGGAGCTGATCTATCGTCCTCAACATGCCCGGTTTCAGAAGACATTCAGCAAGGGGGGCGAACGACTGGTAATCCGGATATTGGAGCCTATGAACACGCCAAAATATGGACCGCTAACGCCTCAACTAGCGACTGGTTTACTGCTACCAACTGGAAACCAATTGGAGTCCCAACCAATTCGGACAATATTGTTATTCCAACTATTCCAGAAGGCGGAATAATATTTCCGAATATCAACAATACTGGAGCTATTGGAAATGGAATTTTTATCCATGTATCGGCCAGCATAACAATGAGTAACAATAGCACTTTAGACATCGGTGGAGATCTAAATGTAGATGGAGTATTTACTTCCTTCTCTAATGACGAAACGGTAAACATAAAAGGTCGTTGCAAAATATCAGGAACCGGAAACATTTATGTAAATCATCTCAATATTGAGCCAACCGCCTACCTTACATTACCTCCATCCAAAACTTTAAATATTTCAGGAAACTGGAACAACACTGGAAAATTCTCTGCAGCATCTTCCTCATTAATCAACTTTAATGGACCAGACAATCAATACGTAGAAAATCCAAACGGAGAAACATTCAACCAAATGAAGGTCTCTAAAACTGGAGGAACAGTACACCTGCAAACAGACCTAAATATTGAGAATTCGCTCAATTTTCAATCGGGTGACCTACGCGACAATGGCAACTCATTGCACGGACAAGGAAGCCTAACCATGATTGGAGGAAATTTATTCTTTGCGGAAATAGACGCTCCAGTTCCAGGCCTCCAAGGAGCTTACGCAATCAATGGTGGAAACGTAAACTTGATAGCCGCAAATGGCCAACAAATTCTCAATAATAAAATCTACCAAAACCTATTTATCGACAATACTTTCGGAACATATCCTCAGGTTATTTTAACACCAGACCATGCAACCGTCAATGGTGATCTTCACCTCACAAATGGAATTGTTTTAGGATCAGAATCAGGGATGCTTAAACTGGGCGCTAACGCAACAGCCACTGGTGCAAGCATGGTTTCACATGTTAACGGCCCAATGTCTAAATCAGGTAACTCAGATTTTGAATTTCCGGTAGGATACAACGGATACTGGGCGCCGATTAAAGTATCCAACCTTTCTAAATCCACTGATTTTACAGCTGAATATTGGTTTGAAAATCATCATGACGCATCACTAAATTCTACCAGCGGACTCATGAAACGTAGTTTTAAAGAATTTTGGAATTTAACTCCAACAAGTTCTGCTGAAGCAACCATTGACCTCTATTGGAAAGATAATGCTGAAAGTTATATCACCGAATGCGGAGACTTGGTTATGGCCAAATACGACGAAACAAATGGTGAATGGATAAGTCTAAATAAAGATGCGTGCAGCTTCGGAATTCAAGGCAAGCTCACAAAGACCAACGTACAACAATTTGGCGATTTCACCTTCGGATCCCTAACGCTCAACCCTCTTGTAAATTCACTTCCGGTTGAATTATTGCTTTTCTCAGCAGTTGCCGAAAACGATCATGTAAACCTCTACTGGGCTACAGCGAGTGAACACAATAGTGATTATTATGAAATTGAACGGTCCGCTGACGGACAGAATTTTCATCCAATAGGCATTACGAATGCAATAGGAAACAGCAGTACTCGAATAGACTACTTATTAACGGACCATAGTCCGTTTAGCAGATTGTCTTATTATCGACTAAAGATGGTCGATTTGGACGGCAAGTTTTCTTATTCAGAAATCAAGGCGGTTAGCTTTAGTAGTGAAGCAGAACCAGTCTTTGTAATTTACCCCAATCCAGCGAAAATTGGCGGTGACCTATCATTCTACCTGCATAATTTCCCAACCGAAACCCCAATTAAATTCTCCATACATGATGTCTCAGGAAGACTAATCTTAGAAAGCAAAATCACTTTGGAGAAAAATCGTGGCAACTCTTCCCTTCAGCTCAACACTATTCCTGCAGCTGGAGTTTACATTGTTTCCGTCCGAATTGATGACACCAGAGGCATCAACAACGCAAATCCAATCACCCAAATCACCCAAATGATTACCCAAAAGCTGATAATAGAGTAGGTATTTATACCTATTTTTTGGAATTACAGAAAAAATTACATTAAATGATTAAAGCACACATTTACATGATATTAGGCAGCAAAATAGCCATAATCGGCAAATGATCATGGGCAAAATCGTCAAAATGGACTTGCGGGTTTCAAACTTATCCCTACATTTGTACCAGACTGTTTCACGCAGTCTTCTCTTTTTATAAACTGTTGCAGAGCGGCACTTTCGAAGGGTGTCGCTCATTTTTTTTGCAGCAATTCGTCAAAACCCCGTTTTTATAGTCTAATTGAAGAACTGTTTGTTCCATTAGACAAACTAAATGGAGCATCTTTATAGAACTTGTCAAATGAAGCGGCCATGGTTTCCACAACACAGAACCCTCATCAAAATCTCAAAACAACGATTTTCAATGCAATAGGTCTTTTTATACTGGCAATATTGATGACCACCTGCGTTGAACACCAAACGTGCAGACAACACATTTACATCAACCAAAGTGACCACAAGATCCTATTGCATCCCCTAGGACACTGGACCTATCAATATTCTGATTCAACTACCTTGCTACCTGGCGAAACGTTCGAGTTTAGTTACTGCGAAAAAGGCAGGGCTTGTGGACCGCAAGAAATTAGACTTTCCGAAATTGAAGTTACTTACAACGACACATTGACTGTGGTACATCGATATGGCCAACCAAACCCATTTTCGAAGAATCTAACCAATTTGGATTCTTACACTTTCGACGAACTCAAAAAGGATAAAAAAGGCTACGTTGTGCACGACAAACTAAGATACACGTTCACCAATTCTGATTTTAATGAGGCCCTAACCATCGATTAACAGGGGAATTCAACGGTTTTATACGAAATGACTATCAACTTTTAAGCAATTGTATCCAGGGCAATGGATTACAACACTATATTTGCCGCTCGATTATAAGTTTTAAACCCATAATCCGAATTTGTGTTGAAAAAGCTATGTTTTGTCAACCTACTACTACTATACACACTATTTCTTAACGCTCAGCTTGCTGGAAACTACACTGTTGGTCTTGGAGGTGACTACCCTTCGTTCAACGGACCTTCAGGTTTGTTTGCAGCAATAAATTCCTCGGGAGCTTCGGGCAACCTGCGAGTCGCGGTAATTTCCGACATAAAGGAGGGCGCAACCAATCCCCTACTTGGTGGAATGTTGAACAATTACTCTCTTTCCATTATTCCAGCCGGGAATAACAACGGTGCTGGCTTCAAAATTGAAATCCACTCGGGAATAATTTTCGATCTGCACGATTGTAGCAACATTACAATAGATGGTCGGATTAATGAGCAAGGACGATTCCTTTCATTTGTCAACTACGACAGGAACGACCAAATACTCCGATTATCTGGACAAACCGGCGGAAGTAATATTGTTCTTCGCAACAATATTTGGAAAAGTAATAATGCTGCGGCTAACGAAGGGTGTATTGAAATTGCCGAACTAGTAAATGGAGCTTCTGGATATAAGAATATTCAGATTTTAAAAAATCTGTTTCAACCGACTACCAACAACGTCGGTTGTGCCATTTACATTCGACAACCGAGATCGGGTGTTCATGCTAATTTAAAAATTGATGGAAACGAATTCGACAACCTAAATGGCCGACTGCTTTATGTCATAGCTCAAAGGTTCCATTATGGTTCAGTAGAGCCAATTGAATTCGTGAACAACCACGTTTATAATTCCACCCAATCCGGCGTTTCAAGAAGATTTGTCAACCTGATACGTATAGATTTAGGTTCTGGCCACACAGTAGACAACAATTTCTTTGGCGGATCTAAACCCAATTGCCAAGGTTCTCAAATGACAATGGACTGCGGACCTGAAAATGTTTCTGGAATTAGGTTTATCCAAATGGATAGCGACAAATCAAATGGTGCTGTCAACAATATTCAGGGCAACACTTTTGACAAAATAAAAGTGATTGGTAGTTCAAAAAAATCATGCAGAGTTTATCTGATAAAAGCAAACAAAGGAAATTTCAATATTGGAAATAGCAAAGCCAATTCGTTAGGAAACAATACCATCAATGCTTATTCCAATCCATCGATAGAACTTGTTGCAAAATATCCAAATGGAATTTTTGTAGGAATCCACAGTATGCAAGATGGAACGAAAAGAATAATTGGCAACAAAATTGGCGGTATCAACTCATCAAACATTGCTACCAACAGCGGTGAAACATCCGTTTATGGGATTAAAATTGACCACCTTAAAACCAACAAACTTTGGATCAGAGGTAACAAAATTGGAGGAACTAATCGAAACATGGTTCAATCTACTTCTGGAGGCTTATTTGGCGTAATGGTTAACAACGGAAAATACACGGATCTGGAAATTTCCTCAAATCAAATTTCCGGTTTTTATACAACAAACGAATTTGGAGGACGATTTAGCGCAATTGAAGTTTTTGCTTCCCATGTTCAAAATACGCTTTCGGCAACTGCCAACTCCATCGGTGATGAGCGTCAACCCAAACCAAGCATCGATATCAATACCGGCTTAAGAAAAACCGATTTTGCAATCCGAGGAATTTATTTGGGGCCAAATTCCGCAACGCAAGTTCTATGCACAGATAACAAGATTGAAGGCTTATCCGTCAGCGAAGAAGTTGACTCAAACGGAAATGCTATCTATTTAACTCATTTAGACAAGATGGGCGCCAATACCAATACGATTATCCGAAACAACAGAATTGGTGGAAAATCCAATTCTGTTGTTCAGAATACTTGTCATCCAGTTTACGGAATTTACGCCACCAATAATGGAAATGTTAATTGCTCGGAAAACACAATTTCGGGTATTACAATGCAAGGTAAAGCTATCGCGATATTTGCTGGTATCTTTCACAATACTCCAAATTCGGGTTTTAACGTGACCATATCCAGCAATCAGATTGGTAAAACTACAGTAGATGCAATAACTAACCCTGCTATTTCCATTTATACAAATCAAGACACCGGAATTGTTGCTACCTACGGAATACATGTAGTTAGAGGAGAAAATGTAGAAATCAACGAAAATAAAATTGGCGGTATAAAACTTCATGCTAGCAGCGAGAATCTAGATAGCCGTTTTAGAGCAATTGGTTTAGGTGGAGACTCGTACTGTGCTAATGGCGACGCCTCAGTAATCAAGAACATTATAGGGAGCGAAAACCAATCCAACAATATTGTCAAGACTTCTAACGGGAGTTTTTTCGGGATTTATCATGGACCTGCAGGAACAAAGGGCAAGTTGAATATTGACAACAACATAATTGGCAGCATTACCACTGGCGACAACTTTAATTCCTTTGCCAAAATTATTTTTCTAGCCAGTGGCTCCTCATCCACTTCGATTGCAGGCAATGTTCTGTCAGGCCAAAGAATTCTGGGAGCGAAAAAACAAATTATCAATTACGGAATTCACATCGCTGGAAACGGGAAATATAAAGTTTCAAAAAACACCTTCAACAACATTGAAATTGACAGTCGCTTTAGTGGAACTGCCTACGCAGGCATTCTAAACCAAGCAAAATCTAACAGCGTTGAAATCAGCGGTAATGAGTGGTCCAAAATACGAGCAACCAATGGCGGCAAACAAAACACACGTTTAAAAGCGTTTCACGCTCACTCCACTTCTGGTGGTGGACAAATAACCCGAAATTTCATCTCAGAATTCGACAATGCTTCTAGAGGACAAATCAGTCAGATAACTGGTTTGCAATTTGAAGGTGGAAACTGGACTGTTGCCAACAATATTATTCTACTGGGAGATATTTCCACTGGCGACCATGAAATTTATGGAATTTACCATAATTTGAGAAAGAGTTCACAATCATGCTCCTATTATTTTAACTCCATTCAAATTGGTGGTCCAATGGGATCTGTGAACACCGAGAACACCTATGCTTTCTACAAGTCTTTTCGGGCAAATAATACTGTTGTAAAAAACAATGTTTTTGTGAACAAACGAAAAAGCGGTAGGGCTATTTCACTTGCAAATGTGCATGGGAACCAGACTAATTGGACAAGTGACCATAATATACTATTCTCCGGACCTACATCCCAAGCACCTGACACCTACGAAGGCCTTCAATGGAAATCAAACTTGATTTCCTTCTCTTCATGGAAGACAGCTTCAGCTGGAGAGCTGAACTCAAAACATCAGCCGATCGAATTGGACAACTCTGGATTTCCAACAAATACTGAAATTGTCAATGGAGTTGCGCAGACAGGTACAGGAATAACCAGTGATTACGTCGGATCTTCAAGAGATTTGGTAGCCCCAGATGCCGGAGCATACGAGTTCACAAAAAGATGGATCGGATTGGTGAGCAACGACTGGTATAACCCAAATAACTGGAAACCGACCGGTGTACCGAACTCTGGCGACGCCATTGCCCTGCAACCGACTGCCGCATTCAGCCCGCATATTGGTATTAATCAAACAGATAGTGCAAGATGCCAAAGTTTGATCATCGCCCCAGGAGCTAGCTTATCAATGAATGAAGATGGCAACATAAGCGTGTATAATTCTTTTAATCTGCTAGGTTCTTTTAAGCATGGAGATGGGACAATGATTTTTAGCGATAACAGCACTATTAAAGCCAAAGATTCCATAGAGTTTGGAACAGTTGTAAGTAACGGTAGGTTAACTTTCGGTGACAACATCGTGCGAATCAAATTGACCGGGGACTTGAAAAATTCTGGTAGCCTGAACACAGGTACTGCGGCAGTGCTTGAACTTATTGGATCATCCAACCAATCTATTTCGTCCACCACCACCCTAGAGATTCCATCGGTAAAATGCGTCAAGACCACAACAAACATTGTTGCAATTGACTGCTCAATGAAACTCAATAACCACCTTACCATTCAATCACCAAGCAAAATTGATTTTAAACACGATCTTTTTGGACCAGCAGCTTTGGAGATTGAAAAAGGTGCCGAACTTAGACTTGGATCAATAACGCAAATTTGCCCTAACCTTACAGGGTATTGGGATATCAATGGTGCAATTAATTTTAATGGCATTGGAAATCAACAATTGGCAGCTTATAATTACTCAAGTATAATTGTAAGTGGAAGTGGGGACAAGTCTCTAACGGGAGCCGCATCCGTGGTAGATTCTTTAGCCCTCCAGGGTGGTATTTTTCGTACTGAGAACCATCCTTTCACGCTATTATCGACCGAATCAACTACAGCAAGAATTCCGGAGATTAAAGGGGGGCAAATCATTGGCGACATAATAATGCAACGTTATATACCAGCATCTCCATCAAGTTGGAGAATGCTAGCAACACCATGTCAAAATCAAACCATTGCTGCTTGGAATGACAACTTTATTACTTCTGGATTTGAAGGGTCAGATTACCCTTCTTTCACCTTCAAATCAATTTACGGATATGACGAAAAATTATCCAACCCTGTTAAAAACAGCGGCTACGTAGCCGTAAACTCTGTTGATCAAAAAATTCTCCCAGAACAGGGATATTGGGCATGGTGCGGTAACGGTGGCTCGGCATCCAAAGCATTTATTGTCGACACAAAAGGACCTGCTAATACTGGAGTGGTTGGGCCGCTTAGCCTTAGCTACACAAACCATCAAGCTGACCCAATTGACGACGGCTGGAACCTAATGGGCAACCCCTACCCTTCTCCGATTGACTTTAGCAAACTTGATCTCGGCGATCGAGTTGAACAATCCTACTGGATTTACGATCCAACCAACAAAAGACTGGAAGCGTGGAACGAAGCAAGTCAAACCAGTACTTACGGCAATTTAAACGGAAATATCGCTTCGTCTCAAGCCTTTTGGTTAAAGACCAACGAAGCCAATCAAACGGTAACTTTTCATGAAAATGATAAGACAACCTATGCCAATCCAATGTTCAAAATGTCACAGTTTCCTATCCTTACTATTGGCATCAAAATATCAAGCATGGAAGATACTTCATGGGATCAGTTTTTGCTCAACTTTTCTTCACAAGCGAAATTGGGATTGGATCCATTTGACACACCGAAACTTTATCCGTTCAAAGAATTAACTACGTCAATAAGTGGGCTCAATGTCAACAACCAAGAATATTGTATGCTAGGTTTACCTGACGCAAACTCGTCTCTCCCAATTGACATCAACATCAAGACTGCATTGCCAGGAAAATATGCAATTACCTTTGAAAATATTAACCAATTGGCCCAGATCTCACAATGTATTTGGCTAGAAGATTTGTTGAACGGAACGAGAATTGAAGTGAAGCCAGAACTTGAATACAATTTTACAAGTATTCAAGGGTACGATGGTATTAGATTTAGACTTCACTTTTCGGGCAAACCCAAACTATTAGTCACACCAACATCTTGTAGTAACGTCGCAAACGGACAAATAGAAATTAGAAACCCCGGAAACACCTATTGGAACTATACAATAGCTAATAGCTTAAATAACCGTACTCAGATAGGAAAATCACTCGCGGCAGATACGACCTTTGTAAACCTCTCCAATGGCGAGTATATTATCCAGTTTAGCAACCGAAATTTATGTGGCGATCATAAATTTACCGACACCATATATATTTCCACGAAGGAGAAGATTAAGGCTGGTTTCTTGACTAGTGCTGATACTATTGTTCTACCTACTGGCAAGACGTTGTATTTCGCAGACAACTCTGAAGGTGCAAGTTCAATACAGTGGACCATAATGGACAGCATTCAATCTCATCAAACCAATTTTAAACATGATTTTGATAAATCAGGAATATATCAAGTAGTTCAAACAGTGTTCGGAGAAAACTGTACGGACAGCTCCAAACACACCATCACGGTGCTCGATTCCACAGCTCAAAGCAGTATCAAGGTATATCACAGCAAAGGCAATTTAATAATAAATTGTGCTGAACCAACTGGTAACTTATTGGTGGAAATTTTTGCCACCAACGGAAAAAAGGTTCTTCAAACCAGGCATTCTAGCACACTGGAAGAATTTGAAGTTCCACTTAACAAAATCACTGAAGGCATCTACCTCGTCAGAATAACAAGCAACCATCAATTACACTTCTCCGAAAAGTTAAAGCTCTAAAACTATCCTTTAAATAAGGCACAGCACTCCGTTGTTTTACGGCCCATTTTGCTCGCCACTTCTAATCATGACTTATAATCTAATAGGTAGGTTGTATAATCTTTAAGGGTAGTGTCCAGATTAGTGTGTCTGATGAGGTTTCTGTTCGGCTCTCCCGAAGCAATATCACATTGACAACTGAACAAGAAATAAACGGAACAATCCAAATAACTGACGGCTCGGGCAGACTAATTTTCCAGGAAAAAGTCGAAGCAAATAAGGGCGAGACAAACTTCCGAAATATCAAAACAGTTAAAGGCCTAACATTGTAACATTTCAGTCTGGAAACGGCGCTTACAACCGAAAAATTGTTTTGAATTAATCACTTGAATACGTTCAAACCAATCATTATTTAGCCACTACACCGCACTCTGTTGAAGCTCGTACAAAACTTGTGAACAATGGGTGCGGTTCTACAACCGTACTTTTATACTCTGGGTGGAATTGAACCCCAACGAACCAAGGGTGATCTTCCACCTCAACAATTTCTACCAATCCACCATCCGGATTTATACCAGTAGCTAACATTCCATTCGCCTCAAATTGGGCTAAATATTCATTGTTAAATTCATAGCGGTGCCTATGTCGCTCGAATATTTGCTCCTGCTGATAGGTTCTAAATGCAGTTGAATCTTCCGAAAGATTACATGGAAATGCTCCTAGTCTCATTGTTCCTCCGAACTCTTCAATTTCTTTTTGGGAATTCATTAAATGAATTACTGGGTCAGGACATTCCTCCTCAAGCTCAGAAGAATGGGCTCCACGAAGATCAAGGACATTTCTGGCAAATTCTATCACAGCGCATTGCATTCCAAGACAAATCCCCAAGAACGGCACCTTATTCTCTCGAGCGTATTTAACGGCCGCAATTTTACCCGATATTCCCCGTGTTCCAAATCCTGGCGCCACCAACACCCCCTGCACATCCGCCAATTGCTCGTCTACATTTGATGCATCAATGGATTCTGAATGTATCCACTTTACACTAACCTTACATTCATTTTGAGCACCTGCATGGATAATTCCTTCCGCAATTGACTTATATGAATCCTTAAGTTCAACATACTTTCCAACAAGCGCAACCTTAATTTCTATGGTTGGGTTCTTTAGCCGTTTAAGAAAGCTTCTCCAAACATCTAAATTCGGAGTCTCAATTCGGGTCATTCCCAACTTTTCGAGCACCACTTCGTCCAATTTCTCTTGCTGCATTAGTAACGGCACATCATAAATCGTTGAAGCATCAATAGACTCTATAACAGCATTACTGGAAACATTGCAAAATCGAGCAATTTTCCGTTTGATTTCGGCACCCAGATGATGCTCCGTCCGACATACTAATATATCTGGTTGAACACCGTATTCTAACAATGTCTTTACGCTATGTTGAGTTGGTTTAGTTTTGAGTTCGCCAGAAGCTGATAAATATGGCACCAAAGTAAGGTGTAATACCAACGCACGAGCACCTAATTCCCACTTAAGCTGACGAATAGCCTCAACAAATGGCAAAGATTCTATATCCCCAACTGTTCCACCTATTTCTGTAATTACAAAATCGTACTCATTTCGCTTTCCCAAAATTTGGATATGTTCCTTAATTTCATCCGTAATGTGCGGGATTACCTGTACCGTTTTCCCAAGGTAATCTCCCCTTCGTTCTTTATTAATTACGGATTGGTAAATGCGCCCTGTAGTCACGTTATTGGCCTGCGATGTAGGCACGCCCAAAAAACGTTCGTAATGCCCAAGATCCAGATCAGTTTCCGCACCATCATTGGTAACAAAACACTCTCCGTGTTCATAGGGATTCAATGTACCCGGATCCACATTAATGTATGGATCCAATTTTTGAATAGTGACTGAATATCCACTTGCCTGTAAAAGCTTGGCTAAAGACGCAGATATTATCCCCTTACCAAGAGACGAAGTTACGCCACCTGTTACAAAAATATACTTTGAAGAATCAGCCATTGCCCGTATTAATTTAGAACTGTGAATACGGGGTACAAAGGTAGGAATAATGTATCAGCAAGCAGTAAAAGTTCCTCGTAAATTATCCAAGGGCATGTCTGAAGTTATCAAACTTCATTAAATCGGGGAGCGAGCAGCAAATGCTTCAATTTGTTGTAATTCCCATGAAAAATGTCCAACTTCAATAGGTCTAAGATTTTAAATGAAATGAGAAACATTTGGTTATTATTTAGTTGCTCAGCAATGTATTCATTTTGCGTATCGTGCAGCAGCCCTGAACCCACAAAGGAAGACATTGAAACCGCCGAAGAAGTGGCAGACGAGCTTTTCGACGACATCGACAAATCAATGAACGAGCAATCGGAAGAAAAGAGTATTGAGATTGTTGATTCCATGGAAACTCGTCGTAGGGAATACGAGGAAGACCTAACCCACTAAATTGAACAACCGAAAAAGGAAAACTACAATCCCCTTCTACCTTCTGCCTCGGAATTATTTAATTCCAGTAGCGCACGTTGAACGACCTTGTCTTCTATGGTTCGCACCTCATAATATCCATTTTCCCCCCACTTGTAGCTAGCAAGCGTTGCTTTTATTAACGAGGCAATTGGCTGTCTTGAAACTTTCAAAGCTTGACTATCTTTCCGTACCCCCCTAGCAGCCGCATATTCAGCAAAATCGCTTAACAAATCATCGGTTACCTTAAAACTGTGCGCAAAACTGTGTGGATCTGAATATTGGTTTAAAATCACCGAATTATTCTGATAATAACTGAAGCAAAATTTCCTGTACATGCTTGCATAAAAAAGCCGGTTATAATAAACCGAATAGCCTGCGGTATCTACCGGAATGAAAATATCTGGTGTTATTCCACCACCGCCATATACTACACGACCACTTTTTGTTTCAAACCTCATAGAATCAACAAAGTGACTACTATCAGGCATTTGATGTCCACCATTTTCCAATCGATCAATTACTTCGCTCCCGTAATTTATGCCATCCCCGTAAGCCTTCTGAATACATCTACCCGATGGGGTGTAATATCGAGATACGGTAAGCCGAATCACCGATCCGTCTGCAAGTTCAATAGGCTCTTGTACTAAACCCTTCCCAAAAGAACGTCTCCCCAACACCACCCCTCTATCATTGTCCTGGACAGCTCCCGCAACTATTTCACTGGCAGAAGCCGAATTGCTATTTATTAGAACGGCCAGCTCAACGTCTTCCAGAAATCCATATGAAGTAGCCACTCTATCCAAACGTGGCTGGGAATTACCTTCAGTGTAAACCATGAGTTCGCCACGCTCTAAAAACTGATCCACAATTTTTTCTGCAGTTTGTAAATAACCACCACCATTTTCCCTAAGATCTAGAATTAGCTTCTTCATCCCCTTGTTCCGAAGCGCTTGCGCAACCGTCTCAAATTCTCTAACCGTATTTGCTCCGAACCTAGCGATTTTGATAAAGGCCGTTTCCGTGTCCATCATAAAGCCTGCTATTACACTCGGAATTGCGATCCCTCCTCGACGAACTACTACTTCTCGACCTTTCAGCTCTCCCTGTGATTTCACCGTCAAGTTCACCTCGGTACCCATTATACCCTTCAACGTCTTTAAGACGAGGTCAGTAGTCACGTCTGATCCAACCAACTCCACAGAGTCTGCCTGTAAAATCTTGTCTCCCTGAGCCAACCCTGCTCGATATGAAGGCCCGTTTTGAATAACCTCAGTAACCGTTAGCGTATCATCTAGAACTAAAAATTTAATCCCCACTCCTCCAAACTGCCCTCGTAATTGTTCTTCTGCGTCCTCTACATGTTCTGTTGGAATGTAAACGGAATGGGGGTCCAGTCCCTTCAAAAGTTCTGCTATTGCTCTGTTGGCGAGCTCCTCCTTAGATACACTGTCCACATACCTATCTTGAATTTCGTACAGTACTTGATCTAGTTTTCGGCTTCGGTTCAGCGCATCAGGAATCTTATTCGAAAAGTTTTGAAGAGCCCCAAGGCAATACCCCACCGCCAACACAACAGCCAAAATTATTGGTAGATATGCGACTACCTTTCCTCTATTTGCATTGTTATTCATCAACACTTTCAATTTGAACAACTTCCACGCCTGCCCGGTCAAGAAATTCAAGACCAGAAATATCCTTATACCTATTCATATACACCAAACGGGTAATACCAGCCTGATGAATCAATTTACTGCACTCACGACATGGAGACAATGTCAAATATAAGGTAGCTCCAACGCAACTGTTGGTGCTCTTGGCTACCTTCAAAATCGCATTAGCCTCAGCATGTAAAACGTACCATTTCGTGTAACCCTGATCATCTTCACAACAATTTTCAAACCCGGTAGGAGTTCCATTGTATCCATCCGAAATGACCATTTCATCCTTAACGATCAATGCACCAACCTGCTTTCTTGTACAGTGCGAAAGTTTCGCCCACTCCATTGCCATTTTAAGATAGGCAATATCGTATCGCATTTGCTTGGCTTTAGAATCCGTAATGTTGTTAACATCCAACATGGTTGCAAATATCTTGTATTTTCCGAGAGTGGCAAAAGACCGTTGCAGAAAGAATTAGCGTAACAACCATTAAAACTAAGGTCATCGAGAAAACAGAAAAATTTTACCAGACCCACCTCAGATCAAAAAGTCTGGCTAAATTTACCCCCATGAGGATTCTGATTCTTGCCGATCCCGGATCAAGTCATACCGTTAAATGGGTCAAAGCCTTGGATAAAATTGGTATAAAAGTCAGACTACTGGGTTTGCCCAAATTTGCCACCAACCTCTACGCAAACACAAATGCTAATGTTGAATCTCTCTCGGTTCAAAGAGAAAGTCTAAAGCGCAAATCTAACTTCTGGAAAACAAAAAATTACCTACGACTTCTTCCTAAAGCGAAGAAAGTCATCAGAGATTTTCAACCTGACATTTTGCACGCCCATTATGCCTCTAGTTACGGAGTTTTAGGAGCATTAACTGGCTTTAGACCATTCATCGTTTCAGTTTGGGGATCCGATGTTTTCGAATTCGGGGAGAAAAGCTCTGCACACGCAGCGCTGCTGAAATACACATTTCGTAAATGCGATCGCATCTTGTCTACTAGCAAAAACATGGCGGTTCAGACAAAAAAGTTTACCGATGCTGACATTGGAGTTATTCCATTTGGCGTAACCACAAATAAATTTGGAGCCCCTCCTCGGAATTTTGAGAATGAAAAACCAATCGTCATTGGCACAACTAAGTCGCTAGAACATGTTTACGGTATAGACCTTCTGTTAAAGGCTTTTTCGAAAATCAACCAAAAAAATGTATTGTTGAGAATTGTTGGCAGTGGATCGAAAAGAAAAGAATATGAGAGCCTAGCCGCTGAACTAGGCATTTCAGCTAATACTACCTTTGTAGGCAAAGTCTCCCCACAAGAAGTGCCAAACGAATTGGCCAAGATGCACATTTTTGTAGCCGCATCTCGCGCAGAAAGTTTTGGTGTTGCTATTGTAGAGGCCTCAGCAGCAGGACTACCTGTTGTCGCCAGTAATGTGGGAGGCTTGTCAGAAGTTGTAGTTGACAATAAAACTGGATTCCTGGTAAATTCTGAAGACACTGAAGATCTAGTGAAAAAAATAGAATTACTAATTAATTCGCCTGCGCTTAGATTTGAAACCGGATTAAATGGAAGAAAGTTTGTGAACAAACAATTCCATTGGGATAATTGTGTGACAAAAATAGTTGCAGAGTATAACAAATTATGTAACACGCATACAAAACATCGAGACTAACCACATCAAGTACAACTTAATGATAATAAATCGATAAAGTCATTGCGGGTTACTTCCAAACTGACAGTAGTCCTATTTAACGAGGGCCCTTTCTTCGAAGAATTTAATGAGACCTTTGCACATAAACTAGTTTATGATTGTTGATTAAGTCTCTTTTATTAGTTTATTTTTCTTTCAACTCATCTCTTATATTTCTATTGATAAATGAGTTACAAACAGACCAATATATCACAGATGAGTTTTCGGTAGTGTCCAGATTAGTGTGTCTGGTTATTGCTGGAGTTTTCAATAATT
>JAHDGY010000002.1 GCA_020631555.1 Flavobacteriales bacterium
TTATTATAGAAGCTGAACAACCCTCGAAAGTCATTTTATAAGGAACGACTAGATATGTGATAATCCACAGATAGAAAATACAATTTTCGTGCATTTTTATATACAACTTTTGCGTCAAATTATATATCTAGGAACAAAAAAGTATCTCCGTTGCAACGGAGATACTTTCTTCGGATTGTGCCGTCCGAATGATGCCAAAAATAACTACTATAAATTTACTAAATTCTTAGCTAAAAACCCCGGCAAAACCCTTGTTTGTATTGGGCTTAGCTAGGGTTTGATTGTTTTTTAGACTAGGTTCAAATTAGCCTCGACCTCTTTTAATGCAAATTCCGGCTTCCCTAGCCAAATAGAAAAATGTTCGGATAGAAACACCAGAACGTCCACACCCTAAGCAGGAGTCATATTGGTCGTTACACTCTTTTGCATGGTAGTCAATGTGAAATCGACTTACTCGGTGAAAAAAACTTCTGCCAAGCTCTCCAAATTCGACTGCAAATGCAAAGCCTACCCGAACCCAATCTAAGTAGTCCGGAGCTATATCCACCCGACGCGACTCTATTCTTTGGATTATCTTCTCCACCTCATGGTGGTTATCGGTTTCTGGATAAGAGTACGTTACTGGAGGAGAGAATGATTTTTGCTTTTTTGGTAGCCAATCACCTGGATTAAATGATTCTCTTTTCATAAATATTTAGGATTAATATATACTTCTGGATCGTGTGGTAAAAAACAGGCGCGGGACGGGTCTTTGCCTGAACCGTCTATTGCAATGCCGTAAGAATGTTCCATATAGTTACCGACAGCTATTACCCATTCTTTATGCGTATGCGTAGCTAAGTCAATTGGAATAATCCATTTTAAACCGTTGCCAGATGGAGATACAAATAGCATTTCAGTTTCGAAATATGGGTCTTCTAAAAGAACGATTCTTAGCTCTTCGATTTCCTCTATGTCGTCGAAATCAATTGTGAGTAGTCCAGAATGTTCGATCAAGGATTTATCGGACCGTTTTGAAAATACACCTGAGAAAGTGACGTAATCAAACCTCTCAGCTTTGTATTGCTTTGCTTCCTTGGTGTCGCTTTGGCAGCGCAAACTTTGGGTTCTCAATGCGTATTTATCACCCTTAATCAAGTGGTAAATTTCCACAAGAGACTTCTCCGCTGATGGAATAGTATTACTAATCGGCCTTTGGAAAAAACTAACCTTGGGTGATCCGGGTTGAGTGATTGATGAATCATTGGTATTCGACCTTTGGTCCTTTGTAATCGAAATATTGATGTTGATTGGACGCATAAAATTCATGTTTAAGGTTGGATGTTGGCTATCCAGCTTTTTTGTATCCCTGCGGATTGCTTTCAATCTGCTGGTCTGACTTGCGATGAATAACCCGCAATCTCTCCTTGCAACCTCAATTCTTCCATTTTACGGGCATGTTTCTGCTGTTCAAGCAGTTCAGTAATTTTCGCTTTCTCGGTTTCAAAGCGAATTTTCTCATCCGTTTCTACCCGCAATTCTTGTTGTTTGGCTTCCGAAGCTGTCAATGCAGATTGCCTTTGCTCTTCACCGTTGAGCTTAGCCGCATGTGCCGCTTTCGCTTCGTCCTCGCGCTTTATTTTTTTAACCATAAAGGCTAAGTATTGCTGCGCGTGTTTGATGTTTTGAAAGCCTTTAACGGCGTAATACACGTCAATGGTAATACCACCACTGCCAGTTTGATTGCGTTGCTGTAAGGCCGTATTTAAGTGTTGTTCCAAGATTGCTTTTTCGTTGGCATCTGGCCGGTCCTCGATCTTGATTCCGAACTCATGCAGACTTACATCTTTGTTCACTTTAATCAGTCGCATATCCGTCTCGCCCAACGCACTTGCGTAACCCTTCAATTCGTTGTTCTCAACCGAATCTTGTATCCGAAGTACAAGGGATTTGGAAAGACTTTCGAACAAAAACTTCCTAGCAGAATACAACCCCTGCAAAGCATTGTTGGTACTCTGTACCGCCATTTCCGCAACTCCTTTTAGCATGTCCGGATCTGGCGTTGATGCATCCGCAATTTCATTGATTCCAGTAGCGTCACGTAGCAGCCCCAAATAGAAATTAATAATGCTGATGTAGTTCATTACATCCCTAGCCATTCCGTTCTCTAGTTCCGACATTGGCGGTCCCATCGCATTGCCCTGATCGTCCAAACTCCGGGTTAACATATTACCCGTCTCGTTGTACATCGCAATGAGTTCCAACGGCTGAAATGCTTCTCCACCTTTTCCTTTTGGAATGTTTTCTAAGCCCCCAATTTCAATCAAGAGTCCTTTCGGTCTTGCTCTGGCAATGGCTTGACGCAGCTTGATAATATTGAGTTGTATGTCGTCGCAAACTGGCGTCATTCGCTCTACCAGTGAAACGTTATTCATGTCCACCATTCCTGGAGCAATGACATGGAAGTTGGAAAGGCTTTGTTCGAAGCTGCTTTTCGGCACTTTCATGTCGTGACACAATCCCGCCTGAAAAATGTGGTCTGTTCCTACAATCCACAACCCCTTATACCATACGCTATAACTCTGTTTGACAACCTTTGACCTCTTAGCGCCTTTATGATTAAACCCTTTCTTATACGTGGAGCTATTGCCGTGCTTGCTTTTCTTTCGCTCGTAAACGCTGGTGTTGGTACTGGCAAATTCGAAATCAAAGCAGGTAATTACTACGTCATCATAGGCGCTGCCAAACCGATGTTCGTTGCTATGTGCTACCTGTGGGCTATGTGCCCCATCAAAGCTGCTGCGCTTGGAAAACAGGTTGTAGATTTCTTCTTTCTGGGAAACCGATAATTCCGTTTTTACCTTTCGCTGAAACTCCGCTAAAGTCATCGTGACAACCTCTCCAAAGGCTTCGCAACCTTTAAAATGTGGTGTCTTAGAATATTGGGTTAACAGGTTACGCGGATCTACGCGCCTCACTCTTGGAAGTCCATTGCTATCGGTAAAATCCTTACACGCAGCAACGCCATAAATCACCAAGTCTCGATCAATCTGCTCGGATACTTGCTGCCAATCGTTCATGTAGTAAATCAGATCCAAACCGTCTTCCATGTTGATAGCAACCTCCAGCTTATCGTTAAGGGCCATGTGGAGCTCAACTTCTTCTAAGGTCTTGGGCATTTCTTCCCGCTGGTCGCCATCGTAATTAACCCCCATGATTTCATTCACCTGATCCAAAACTTCGCGCAAATAGATGTTCGCCTCTAACTTGGCTCTGGTTTCTTTCACCGCATTTTGAGCGGTGGGGTCAATGGCGTTGCACTCGATATTGAACTCGCGCTTTTGCATATTACCAACCGTAATATCCACGAACTTGTTCATGATGGGTACAATGTCCCAATTGGTGTTTATGAAACTTTTCTGGGTGTCGTCGCAACCCACCATCTGCTTGTACTGCTCCACGTCTTGCTGGCCTAAAGCATACGCTAAATTTTGCTTGTACTGCTCCCGCCCGTTGTAGAACACCTTGCCTTTGCGATTCACAAAGTCGTGGTAGAATGCCTTGCCATACTGCAACACCCAATCCTTGTCCTTGCGCTTCGGATCAATATCATGCTTCGGATACTTTGGGTGATTTGGGCGATATGTATTAGAACTTAATCTATTCATCTTGCAATCCCATTATCCAACATCATCCAATCACCCATCACCCAAAAGGTTTAGATCGGTTCCCTCTGTTATCGTAGAACTGCACGTACTGTAATCCTCCAACTGTATCTTGTGCCTTGACTTGTTCCTTCTCCGCTGCAATCAAAGTAAATCCAGCTGCAACAGTAGCGTCAAACTTGGTTGGCTTGTTGGGATCAAAGCCCAACAAATCAGAAATCAATTCTTTAAAGGCAATCCGATGTCCGTGATATTCCACAAATGTTTGCAACTTCCCCGTGTACTGCTGAATCATTGGTTTGGAACTCGGAATACCAGGAGTGTCCTGCGCGTTGGTGGACATGGTAAATGTCTCTCGTGGCCGGTTCATAATGAAAGCCCCAAATCCAGCATTCTGAAAATAGGTTATAATCCCGCGCTTCTGGTTCTCCGCAAGTATCTGACAGCCGAAATAGAAACACAACTTTATCATATCCTTATAGTAAAGCGTTGGTTCATTGGGCCGGTGGATGTACTGAACCACAAAATTGTGTGTCTCCCAATCCAGACGTCCTTCTTCGTCTACCTTCTTCGGATTATCCGCAAGCAAGTCAAACTTTCGAAATACATAGGCCGCTGCGTTGGACCGCCTGCCATCAACCGTAACTCCATGATCTATTGGGTCGGTAGCAATCACAAACTTTTGATCGTTCATTGGAATGTACTGCGGTACACCACGAATTACCCTAGTTCTTTTTACCAAATTGGTTTCTTCGTGTCTTGGCGGTAGCCACGAAATCCGGAACTTGCCGTTGGTCTTGTTATGCACGAATACAACCTGTCCTTCGTTATCCCCATCCGGTTCAATTCCATCTTTCCAGATAAAATCGCCCCTAGCTACAATGTTGGGAGTCAAATTCAAATACGATAGCCTTTCGTTGAGTATCATAGCGTTGAACTCGCAAGAATCACCATCCACCATGAAGGCTTCTTCCTCAGTAAAGGAGAACTTTCGAATGTAGCTACTCAGCGCTCTTGGATCGTTTTTCCGAAGTTCCCTTTCTGCCATGTAATACTTCTTGGCTTCCTTTTCCCTAGGGAATCCAAACTGGTCGTACTTATAGCCTAAATAAGCGGGTTTGTAGTACTTGTATAGCCCCGACTTGGTTCTACCGTTTGCACTTCGAACGGCGGGGTCAGAGGCTTCCCAAAGCTGCTTAAACGGCTCGCCTCCGGACTTCATGTCCTCCACCGTAGTCGTGTAATATGCTTTGCCGATTATCTCACCGTTCTGCTCCATGCAGGGCATGACAACTTGGTGTCTTTCCCATACGTTAACCTCTTCTGTTTTTCCTACTTCGTCACCTCCATATCGGTGTAACTTATACCCATCGTAAGAGAAGATATTCGAGTTCTTATAGTTGATGATGCTCTGTAACTCTTTACCAGCACCTCCAAAGTTCTGTGCAGCTTGACGGCCTTTCTTAGCGGGTTTGTAAAACCTGAGTTCCGACCTTTGTGTGTTGTTGTAATCGTAAATTGGCCGAAAGAAATCTGGCAAGTTCTTCCAAGGCAAAATAACGCTCAAGTCAAATACCTTCCCTGCATCTGTTCCCGTTTTGCTTTGTAATCCAGCGTAAGCATTCGGAGTGCGTGAAACGTACTCGTATAAAAACAACCCCAACCGTGCGGTTTTTCCGTCCCGTCTATTACAAATCTCATTACTACCGTAACAGTTGGGGTCTTCTATACATACTTGATCGAAATAAAACTTGTACATGTCTGGAATCCTGAAATCGGGGTACCCGAAGTCGCATTTCCACCAGTTCACGTACATGTAGTGCATTCCAGTGATATAAGTAGGTGTGCCGCCATTCATGAACCAATAGCCGTTAATGCGTCTATTCCATTCCTGTCGGCGAAAATTCTCTAGTTCTGGGTCGATGAAATTGGGATTGCTCTCTTGCTGGAATACCTCTTCCGCTCGTCGCTCTTCCCAAAACTCAGGTAGCTCAGTCCTTTTAAACACCTGAAAGCTTTTAGCGATGTTATGCCCGTCAATTAAATGCTTGGGTGGCATCTTCGGAACATAAGCATTGATCCCTTGAATCTCGATTGGTTTTATGCCGCGCCTTGATTTGTACATTACAACTCCAATTTTGATATATTCTCAGGACTCACCGCAGCTTTAGCCAATGCTTCGTCCATATCCGCAGCGTCTTCTTCGGAGCTAAACAATTCCAGATTATACTTCTTGATCTTCTCGTGAATCAAGTCGCAATCCTCAATCAACTTGGTTTTCAAATTCGCAGCGCGCATGATTTTATCATCGTCCAATTCTGAATCTATTGGCTCAATGATGATGCGCTGGTATTCGTAGAAAGCTTCTAATGCGGTAATCTTCATCTGGAACAGCCTGTTGTTCTGCAACCTGCAATACGCTATTATCATGTCGTTGACAAAAGCATATCCGTTGCTCATCATCTGTTTAACTGAACTGTTCAAGCTTCCAAATCCAGCTAACTTCGCTGCCATTTCCTTGCGGCTCTTTAAATCGGAAATCTCCAACAACTTACTGTTCTTATCGTAGCAAAACATGACGTAACGAAGCGCTCTGTTGAAATCCAGCTTGGAAGTAGAGGACTGGCAAAAGGCCTTAATCGTGTTCAATCGCGGAAACTTTACCAGCAAATCGACGTTGGCCTCCAACTCAAAAACTGGAAACAACATCTTGCTAAAATCTTTGCTTTTATAACTGCTCATATCTTCCCACAATAGTCTAATACCAACATTCCGGCATCCCGAACGTGTTGGTTGGTTCTTCCCTCATACCCGCTGAAACTCTTGAATTGCTCCGCATTGACCTTCTTGGAAGTCGGCTTGATAGCTTGAAACTTCACGCCGTTACTCTCCAAATACTTGATGATTAATTCCGCTTCTTTCTTGTTCTGACCGACGTTCTGCGCAATCTTGGTAGCAGGGTTAAAACCCTTTACAGACCCCTTATTTCCCCAATGCATCGCTTTATTCAAGTTTGGATCTTCTATCACTACGGCCAAGCCGTCACCGTACTCTCGTCTATATTTCGAAAGCACAGTGATGGTAGGCCAAAAACTGAGAGTCGAAAAATGTAAAAACTTCATGTTATCCGTATCCCAAACACATACCCTCGTTGAAATTCCCGGATCAATACCTATCACAATTTTTTCTCCTTCTGTCATGTTGCTGCCTGTTGTTAGTCTTGGGTCATAGACCCTTCTATTTCTAATTCATCCATGTCGTCATCGTCTTCCAAATCACCCTCATCGTCCATCCCTTCCCAAGAGAGTCCTATGTCGTCCAAATACTCGTCAAAGACCTCGCACATCCCTAGATTGTCTAGGAAGGTTTGTACTAATTCTATAATTGCTTTTTTGCTCATGCTGCTTGGTTTTGGTTGTCTAATGCCTCAATTGCTTGGAATAGCGTAAAGGCTATCTGTGGAACTAATGAATTGCCTAATCCTCTAAGTCGGTCCACCCGATTGGGAAGCCCATCAACCACTCTACCCACTGCGGGTTCAGATTGCCAGAGGTGCTGGAAACGATCATGGATAGCCCCAACTGTTTGCCTAATTTCTGCCTTCGTTGGATGGATGGATTGCCCAAGTGCCCTCGGTTTTTTGCGTCTAACGTCGTTGGTGTTGGAAACATCCGAACAAACAGCGGTAAGTCCTTCTGCATGTGAACTCCCGTCTTGGCGTTGTAAATTCTCTGGCTCCAATACTTTGGATATTCCCCGTTTTGGTCCATAATCTCCGCTTGGACAGACTGCTTTTGCATCGCTTGTGGAGTAGGCAAGAATCCAGACTCTTTCCCTCTTGTGCCACGCACCGAGTGCCGAAGCTGGAATAACAAACGTTTCTGTGGTGTAACCTTCAACTTCCAAATCAGAAAGCACCTGGTCGAGCGCCAAACTGATGATTCCAGTAACATTCTCGCCAACAAAGTAGGTTGGTCGGAACTCTCTAATAACTCTAACACATTCCGGCCAGAGGTAGCGGTCATCTGACTTGCCCTCTCGCTTGCCGGACACACTGAAGGGTTGGCACGGGAAACCCGCCGAAATAATGTCGATACCTCCCTTGAACTCCTCTTTGCCAAATTCTCTGACGTCTCCATATCGCTTAACTCCCTCAAAATTCTTTTCTAAAACTGCCCTGCAATGCTTGTCTTTCTCCACCTGAAATACATTCTCCCAACCCATCCATCTGGCCGCTAAATCAAATCCCCCAATGCCACTGAACAAACTTCCGTGTCTCATGCTTCTTCGTATTTAGCCAGAACATCGTCGTAACGCATCCGGTAATATTTCTTACCCTCAATCTCTATCGGAACATCGCTGTGCTTCTTGAAATGCACTCGGTCCCCAACTTTTAAATCCGTTATGCTGCGCTCGTCAAGGTGAGCAACTTTAGCTGATTGAACCAGATCGGGAGAGGACTTATGCAAACCAATATCAGAATCAAAATAGAAGTTGTCCCGCTCCGTCTCTGGTTCCATTAACAGAAATAAAGAAAGCGTTTGAATGCGGCCATCTCGAACCGCACAGTAAATCTGGTCGTAGTGAACTTTGTAGTAAGTTTTCCCGTCAATTTCGTGACGGTTTTCAGTAGAAACTGTGTGGAAGTGAAAGTAGATTTTGTCACCGACTTCCAAATCCATTGTCGTGCTAGAATTGCTCAGTCGCTTCGGAGTTGCCACCACGTAGCCGTATTCCGTTACGTGCTTCAACTCGCAACCCGGATCACCCGCAATCACCAAATCCAAAGTGAATCCAGAATCCGTCACCAGCTTGTCGGCATACTCCTGATCCGTGGTGAAATAAACGTAATCCTTAATCGGCTGTATCATAGCTTCAAATCGTTTCTGGGACAAACCTACAATGGGTATTTATCATGATCAAGCACAGCTATACAAGTGTTTGATAAGAGTTCAGTCTAGAAAAATTTTTGGGGTGGTTTTGATGGGAAAACACCCTGTACATAGGCGATTGGAGTTATAAATAGTGAAACAGGGTGGGGTGCAAAAAGGGAAAGCGGATTTGTAAAAGGGGGTGGGTCTGGATGTAGAATGCCACGTTTTGGTAGCCGTTAGTTTATACGTAACTATTAGGCCGGATTGTAAGCTGTTTTAAACAAGCTGTTTATATTTTTATGCACCGATTGTACATGCAGAATGTACACGAATGTTTATCTGGCAGGGAAAATCGAAAGGGAAAATCTAACCTGACTAAAGCTCAGTAAATTGACCTCGCTTGTAACTAATTGATAATCAATGGCGTGCACGCTTAAGCTACTCAAAACCAATCTGTTAACCTCTATCTTGTGTCACAACTTAACGCTTCTGAAACCCTTAATTGGCGCGGGTTTTGCGGTTTTTTCCGTAAATTGAGTAGCAGTTATGGCGATATTCGACGGCAAAGATTTGATAAGATTTCACGCTCATTCGCGCAAGGTTATCCGCAATATTAAGGAACGCCACGGAATTACTATCGGATTGTTCGAGATTCTTTGCGCTAGTTACGATCAGCAAGAAATTAACGGCGGTTTCTTCTTTTCGTCGCAGCTACGCGAGCGACTGCCTACAATTGGCGTGCAGAACTTGTACCGATCCCTGAGAAAGCTAATCGAGGCAAATTGTTTATCCTGTAGCCTTCGCACCGACTCGGGGCGTGGTAATTTCTACATCGTGACCGGAACAGGCGAATCTGTGTTGAGGGATTACGTCAGGCAGCTAAGGGAACTAGAAAATTGAGGGCTAACCGTCGGGCGTATCCGTCAGTTTTCCTAACTGAAAACTTTCTCACATATACGCGCGCCTTATCTAGTTCTTGTATCTAGTTAATTGTATCTAGTTCATTCCTTATATATGTAAATAAAGAATCTTTTGGGGGTAACTAAAAAATGTTTCGCAGTAACGAAAGAATCTTTAGTGCTTCTGCCGAGAAACGATAATCTTTTTTCGTAGTGCAAAGTAGCAAGACTACTACTTACTACTATTTAAGTAGTATTATCAGCTATTTAACAAGTTTGCTTTTTTTTAACAAGAATAATTTTCAGAACTAGTTGTAAATCAATGATTAAAAATAAAGCGTTTATTTTGTTTACTATGTATACTTAGTTTACTTATATTTGTACCCTCAGTTTGGCGCGAAAAGCGATTAAAAAAAACTTTTAGCTGTCGTTACTTCGGAAAGAAATAATTATACATTTGCTCTTGAAAGCTGCTAACAAAGGCTCAAAGAGACATTTAACCCAGAAAATAACTAACGAATAATAACAAAAAGAAAAAGCCCCAAGTGGTGAGACACTCAGGGCTAGATCAAAAAAACAATTTTTTAATCTTTATTCCTATGAACAAAAGTACAGAAAGTACCTTAAACTTGGGTACAATTCAGACAAAAAACAGTTTAGCAACAGTTACAACGGGGCAAAGTAGTTCAGCTTCAAGCCCATTTTTCAAACGAGTATTTAAACCAAAATCAAGGGCAAAGTTTCTTGTTCGCATGTTAAGTTGGCGCGGCTTGGGTTGGCAACGTCCAGCGTTTGCGCTTACTGCATTCGGGTTTGTGGGATTAACCGTTTACACGATAGCAATTACCTACGCATAGACTTTTACGAAACTAAATAAGTCGGCGTTCTGTCGGCTGCGCTTCAGGTATTTGGAGCGCTTCAATTAATCATTTACACATTAACATTTAACAGATGTATAAGGAAAATACACCCCGAATTTTCGTGGGAGATTACGCAAGTTATGCCGAAGGAAATCTTACAGGAGATTGGTTTGAATTAGACGACTATTCCGACAAAGACGAATTTTATGCAGCCATTAAAACAATGTTTGCGGAGTTGGACAAAACCGACCCGTTAGACTCTGGCTTACTAAGAGAAGAGGCCATGTTTCAAGACTGGGAGTACATACCCGACGATTTTATAAGTGAAAGTTCAATAAGCCCGAAGTTCTGGGAATTCATGGAAGCGATTGAAGAAAAAGGATGGACCGAGGAAGAGTATGATTTTGTCATGGACAACGGGCTAGTTGACGCCGATTTAGACCGCGAAGACTTGATTGAGATCCAAAGCTTGATGAAACCCTATTACATTGCTAGGTCCACAGTTACTTATGCAGTAGTACAAGCTGGCTGCGTAAAAGAAACTGGCGAAACAATAATTCGTTTTGCGTCGGAAGAAGCTGCAAGGGAGTTTTTGAAATCGATTAAGGGAAAGTACACGCACTTCATAGTGCAGCAATTTCATGACGGCAAAAGTTGGCAAGATATGGAAGGAACTGTTCGGTGGGCTTATGACTGGTAACGGGTAATTTGGGAAAAAGCGGGGTGAAAGCTCCGCTACTTTGGATAATTTAATTGGAATAGCGAGTTTTGAGCAATTGATTTAGTAGTGTCAATTATTCAACTACAAAAGGTGTTAAGTTAGAATGGCAAAGCGTAAGCCGAGTTTACATAAGTTTTTAGTTTCGTTTCAGGTAACTGGAATTTCGAAAGAAAAGGGCAATACTGATTCAAAGAAGGTCAAAGCTTATAGGCGTAGAGTCTATTTCCGTAAACACGAAATTGACGATGCGATCCTAGATCAAATCTTTGTTGACTATTCTAACAAAACTGTACCGCCGTTTCGCTCTCTTCAATATCTACACTTAGATATTAATGAAGAAGGGGAATTGGCATACTCGATAAATTACGATGGCGACGATCTTAGTGAAGTGTACATTGAGATTATGGATACGTTTATTTACGGCTATAAAGAGCACTTGAAAGAAAAAAAATCTAGTCGCTAATAAAAGATCCCGTTAACTAGATTTTGCGAGAGGAAAAAGAGTTGTACAATTGTCGATGAACATTAATTCATTGACAGAATGAGTAACACAGCAACAGGTAGAATCAATCGCAAGGATTATCCAGCAGAATTAACTCCAGAAATCTTGAGGCAAGACGCAGAGTATGCTAATTATTCGGATCAGGAGGCATTTGAGGTAATAGAATTCATCGATCGATTTTCAGAAGTGTTAGCCAAGTTCGTCATGAGTGGATACTTAAACAAGGACAAAAGCCCAGTCTAGGGTCTGTTACATAAACTTTAATTAAACATCTAAATTAAGCTACTATGAATAATGGTAAGAGCATAGCTATGTCTAAAAATTCAGTATCGCAAGAAGATTTTCAAGCGGCATTATCAATGGTTCGTGTCTTATTGGACCGGTTAGAAAACAAAGTTTCAGAACCGAAAATCGACGTAGAAACCGAGGTTGATAATCCGAAATCCAAAGGAGATTTATCACAAAGGGAAGAAGAATTTTTGAAGGCTTTACCCAAGAAATTTGATCGTGCAGAATATCTATTGGTTGGTGCGTATTTGGAAATTCCAGACGGTTCGGCAAAACGATATATCAAGCGTTTCTTGGACAAGGGGCTAATCACTCGGAAGCGAACAAACGTTTACGAAAACAACACTATTATGAATTCTATTCCATCAACCAACTACATCGGCAACGCTGCTATTTACACCTTCCAAGAACCAAAAACTGACATCAAGGACGAGACAAAAACCATGATCGGCCAAATGAACCGAATCAACAAGTTTTTGAAGGGTAAGAAAATAAACGTTGTGGCCAGCTGTGGCGGTTTTAGAACAAAGAAAGGCACTAGCGACCTAGAACGTTTACGAGAAATTATTAGCTACGTAGAGCGCAGGAAAAACCTTGATTATTTAATTGTCGCTTCAGACGACAGACTTACTACGGATAGAGCAATGCTATCCAGATTCAAAAAGAGACTAGCAAAAAGCGGAATTGAAGTCCTAGCAGTAGGAGGTCAGAAAGTGAAAAAGCTCAACGGCAATACGCAATCGCTTTTTGATTTTGACGACACGACAGAAAGAGCTAAACGAGCATAATTTATCAATCATTAAACATAGAAATCATGAACAAGAAAATTTTGGAAATAGACAACATAAACGGTGGTGAGTTGCATGAGCGATTTGATAGATTGGAAAGTAAATTCACGGATATTCTCTCTTGGATAAAACGAAATCCGGAAACAAAATTATTGACCAGAAAGCAAGTTTGCGAAATGCTTGGAATATCATTGGTGACGCTTTCGGCTTGGTGTGACAGAGGAGTTATCCCAAGTTACAAAGTCGGAAATTCGGTTCGATTTAAGGAATCGGAAGTTTTAGAATCTTTAAAAGAACGAGCACTAAAATAGGTGCTCGTTAAATAAATTATAGCGATGGACGTTTTGTTTATTTCCTCTTATTTTAGGCTTCAAACAATGGCGAAAGTCGCTATAGATGAACTCAAAAACGCTAAAAAATTGATGTGTAAAATGGTGAGTACTGGTTTAAAGCAAAACGGCCAACAATTTAATTGTCAGCCGTTTGCTTTTGATAATTGTACTCCCGTCGGGACTCGAACCCAAATCTACTGCTTAGGAGGCGGTTATTCTATCCTGTTGAACTACGGGAGCAGTTTGACCAATACTTTATTATTATCTACCTGACCGATCCACCAATCTGAAATTCTTGTGATGGTGAAACAAAGTTAAGTTCGCCATTTTCATTTTCTGCCATTAAAATCATCCCCTGGGAATCAACACCACGAATTTTTCGTGGGGCTAAATTCATTAGAACCGATACTTTCTTTCCAATCACCTCTTTCGGATCATAAAATTCAGCGATGCCAGACACTACTGTTCGTACATCTAACCCAGTATTTACGGTAAGCTTAAGTAATTTGTCCGATTTTTTAACCTTTTCAGCTTCAACAATTTCTCCAACTCGAATATCCATCTTTTCAAAATCTCCAAAGACAACTTGATCCTTAACAGGCTCAAAAGTAGAATCGGTAGACTTCTCCCCTAATCTCCCCAGCTGTTGTTCCACTTGTTCGTCGGTAATTTTAGGAAATAAAACTGGAGGATTTCCCTGTTTTATTCTATGTCCAGCCTGAATCAAGTTATCGTCTCCACCCCGAGCCCAATGCTGATCCTCATGTTGAATTGCCAATAATTCAGCGAGACGGTTGGTCGTAAAAGGCAAAAACGGATTAAACACGATTGACAAGTTTCCAGCAATTTGAACTGCAATATTTATAATCGTCTGGACCCTGTCTTGATCAGTCTTAATCAGCTTCCAAGGTTCCGTCTCCGCCAAATACTTATTACCTAACCTAGCAAGATTCATTGCCTCGGACAAACCATCTCTAAACCTATATTTTTCTATTGCTTGCCCAATCCTTTCCGGTGCGCCTTTTAATTCGTGCAATACCTCCTGATCAAACGACGTTAATTCACCTCTCGCAGGAACTGCCCCATCAAAATATTTATTCGTGAGCACCAAAACCCGATTGACGAAATTCCCAAAAATGTCTGCAAGCTCATTGTTATTCCTCGCCTGAAAATCTTTCCAAGTAAATTCACTATCCTTACTTTCAGGAGCTATTGATATTAGAACATATCTTAAAATATCTTGTTGATTTTCAAAATCTTGTAAATACTCGTGTGCCCAAACAGCCCAGTTCCGTGACGTCGAAAATTTATCTCCTTCAAGATTAAGAAACTCATTAGCAGGAACATTATTGGGTAGAATGTGATCTCCAGATTGTTTCAATATAATTGGAAATATGATGCAATGAAATACGATGTTATCCTTTGCTAAAAAATGAACCAGCTTGGTATCTGTTTTTTTCCAATAATCCTCCCAATTTCTTCCGTTATCCTGTGCCCATTGCTTAGTGGCCGAAATATACCCAATTGGGGCATCAAACCACACGTACAGTACTTTACCATCTCCACCTAAAACCGGAACTTTTACTCCCCAATCTAAATCTCTGGTCATTGCACGTTCAGTCAATCCCCCATCAATCCAACTCATACATTGGCCGATTACTTGCTTTTTCCATTCCGTCGGATCATGATGTTGTACTCCATCAATATTTCCATTTTGGATCCACTCCTTCAACCATTCCTCATGTTTGTTCATTGGCAGGTACCAATGCGAAGTGGTTTTAAGAACAGGTGTATCTCCACTCAATGTGGATATTGGATTAATTAAATCCAAAGGACTTAAGGTTGATCCGCAGCTTTCGCACTGATCCCCATAAGCCGCATCGTGTCCACATTTTGGACAAGTACCGGTAATGTATCGATCCGCCAAAAACACATTCTGGCCTTCATCATAATACTGTTCAGTAGTCTTTTTTGTAAAAAAACTAGCCTCATCAAATTTCCTAAAATACTCCGCAGCAGTTTCCTTGTGAAGATCTGAAGAAGTACGATGATAAATATCGAAGCTGATTCCCAAATCTTTGAATGTCTTCTTATTTAAATCATGGTAATTGTCCACAATTTCTTGAGGACTTACACCTTCCTTTTTTGCTCTAAGGGTAATTGCAGCACCATGCTCATCCGATCCACACACGAAAAGCACATCCTCCATTTTAGATCTCAGATATCTCGCATAAATATCTGCCGGCATATACACACCCGCCATGTGCCCCAAATGCAATGGTCCGTTAGCATAAGGAAGGGCTGCTGTAATTGTGTGTCGCTTGGGCTCCATACTCCGTAATTTTAGGTGGGCAAATATAAAAATTAGCTCAGTTTATCGCTTAATATCCTAACCTCAATCATTGGACTGATTTTGTCATAGAGGATATTATAAACACATTGCATTATTGGCAACGAAACGCCGTGCTCTTGATTAATTTTATTGATGCAATCTACCGCGTAATACCCTTCTGCTATCATGTTCATTTCAAACTGGGCTGATTTGACCGAGTATCCTCTACCAATCATATTTCCAAACGTACGATTCCTGCTATAAGGAGAATAGGCGGTAACCAACAAATCTCCCAAATAAGCTGATGACTTAACATCTCGATGCACAGGACTTACCGCATCCACAAACCGTTCGATTTCCTGAATTGCATTGCTCATCAAGACGGCCAAAAAATTGTCCCCATATCCTAAACCATTGCAAATGCCACAAGCAATTGCATAAACATTTTTTAGCACGGCCGAAATTTCCGTTCCAAACAGATCCTCCGAAGTCGTCGTTTTAATGTAACGGCAAGATAATAGTTCGGCAACCGCCTTAGCAAAATCGACATGAGGTGAAGCAATTGTTAAATACGACAGTCGCTCTTGAGCCACTTCTTCAGCATGACATGGGCCACTTATCATTCCGATATCATTGTATGCGATATCGAACTGATTGTAAAAATACGTTGCAGGAATTTCCAAAGATTGCGGAATAATTCCTTTAACAGCCGAGATTAGTTTTTTACCCTTTAATATCTGTTTGTCAAGAGAAGAAAACAAATCATGAATAAAAGCTGAAGGAGTGGCAAGAATAATACAATCACTTCGTTCAATCACCATCTGCAAATCGTTTGAAGGATAAATTTGACCTTCCTCAAATTCAACAGACTGCAAGTACTTGGGGTTATGGCCGTATGTACTAATATACTCTACTGCATCTGTTGTTCTCAGCCACCAATTTACGGAGGACTCACTATTACCCAACATTTTAACAATTGCAGTTGCCCAGCTACCACCACCAATCACTCCTATCTTTCCAATTTGCATAGTTTCAAAAGTAGCAATTTGCTCCTAACTATTGTGGAACCAACCAATAACCAACACTGTAATTACCTTCGACTAACCCTAGTTCCTATTCTCCCAGCTAAAAGTGCTTATCATATGCTGGATATCTTCCTTGATGAATTTTAATGCCGGACTGAGCGAATCAGGATTTGGAGCCACAGAAAAATACAACGATCCAGCAAAAAACTGGTCAACACTATCGGTGAAGTAAAATTGGTAGTTGCACGCTGTTTCTCCCTGAATATCGAACCCAACTCCATACACATCTGTGGGGTCTATTGCTATTCTATGCTCATCTATCGCTGTTGCTTTTACATGATGGTTGTAGGCATAATCATGAGATTTTTCCACAAATTCCCACAAATTTTCTGATTTTGCATAGGTACAATGAAGCGTTGCCTTAAAGTATGGATAATGAATATCAATATTGCACGGATATTCTTTACTTGCAGCAGAATAAAAAGCATATTCGGACGGAATTTCAAAGCGATATGGGCAGATGCCACTCCACTCTTTGTACTGCTTTTCAGGAAAATCAATTCGAATATATGCCCTTGGCTTGGGAATATACACCTCTTCTTGGCAACCAAATAGAAATATTGACCCCACAACCAAAGCCAGTAAGATCCTCGATATTGAACCTCTCTTACTCACTATTATTCACTGAATCCTCCTTAACACTTATTAACTTGGTAATTTTCACCTGTTTTATTCTTCTACGATCCGCCGCTTCAATGGCGAAGGTAAAATTGTTAAAGACAACCTTTTCATTCTTTAACAATATTTTTCCGGCTTGCTCAATTAAGAATCCAGCAATAGTATTGGCCTCGCCCTTAGCCCTTTCAAATTCCTCACCTCCAATTTCCAAAACCCGATACATATCTACTAAAGCTGTCTTCCCTTCAAAAACGTAGTTATCATTATCTAGTTTTGAATATGCCAAACCATCGTCTTCAAATTCGTCTACAATCTCCCCGATAATCTCCTCAATAACATCTTCCAAAGTGACAATACCTGAAGTTCCCCCATACTCGTCAACAACTATCGCAATGTGAATTTTGCCCTCTTGAAATTCTTTAAGGAGATCATCAATCTTCTTGTTCTCAGGAATAAAAAAGGGCTCTCTGATTAGCACGTTCCAATTGAAGTCATTGCTTTTATAGCGATGCGCCAATAAATCTTTAATGTAAAGTACGCCCTTTATCTGGTCTAAGGAACCTGCAAATATTGGAACGCGAGAATAGCCGGCAGCCACGATCTCTTGAATTAAGTCTCGAAATGGCATATTCTCCTCAAAGGCCACAACATCGGTACGGGGTTTCATAATCTGGTCGGCATCAACATTACCAAACTTTACAATCCCTTCTAGTAGTTTTTGCTCCTCCTTCGATGTTTCTTTTTCATCCGTGAGTTCAAGCGCATGCTCAAGGTGATCCACGGAAATATCTGACGTTTTCTTAAAACTTCGATCAATTATTGAGGTCATCTGCACCAGCAAATAGCTAATCGGCCGAAAAATTCGATTTAAAAAATTCAAGGGGAATGCCATAAATCTGGCTAATTGCAGTCCTTTTCTAGAAGCGTAAACTTTTGGCAATACCTCACCCACTAATAGAATCAAAAAACCAACGGCAACAACTTGCACCGCAAATCTTGCTGTTTGATTCGAGCCAAAGTCGAACGTTCTGTTGACAATTTCTGTAGAAAGGATAACAATAGCAATGTTTACGAAATTGTTAGCGATAAGTATGGTTGCCAATAACTTTTTCGGGCGTTGAAGTAATTCCACCACACACCTTGACACTTTCCCCTTATCACCTTCTAGCTCCTCCTTGCTGGCTGGGCTTAGAGCAAAGAAAGCAACCTCAGCCCCGGAAATTAATGCAGAACACAGCAACAGCAGCAACATTATAATCAATGCAATTGCGGTAACGGGAGTTATTGACAACAACTCAGGAAAGGAGCCACTTAAAGACTCAAAACTGGACTCTTCCAAGCTTAGACATTTCGTGAATCCTTAGTTCGGCAGACTTAAAATGGCAAATCATCATCCCCATTAAAATTGTCTGATGTGGCCTCCATTTGTGCAGGATCAATAGAAGCCAATTCTTTATGCTGACTTTGGTGCATGCCCCCCAAGTTAGCAGGTTTGTCCAACATTGTCAAATTATCGGCAACTATTTCCGTGGTATAGCGTGTATTTCCAGTCTGATCCTGCCAACTTCTTGTTCGCAACTTACCTTCGACAAATATTTTACTTCCCTTTTTTAAATATTGCTCTGCAATTTTAGCCAAACCTCTCCAAACAACAACATTGTGCCATTCCGTTTGTGTAACACGTTCCCCTGTGTTACGATCATTATAACTTTCTGAAGTAGCCAATGAAAACCTAGCCAATGACGCACCACTCTCCAAATGCCGAACTTCAGGATCCTTACCAAGATTTCCGATGAGAATCACTTTATTAACACTCCCCGCCATATCAAAGTTAATTTAACCTTAGAGCAAATATAGCAAATCAACCTCCCACCACCTGCCCGTTGCCCAGAAAACAAGTGCACTCCAAATATTTTTCCACCAATCTTGGAAAAGGATATTGTTCGAGCTGCGCAATATCCCGAACATTGATCCAGTCCGAAGTATCAAAACCAGTTGAACACACAACTTCTGCAAACCAGGCATAAATATGCTGATGACTAAGAATATGCTTATTCATTTTCACAACATTAGCTATCGCCATCGGCCAATTCAACTGCCCACTTACAATGTTAAATATCTCTTTCTTGATTGGACGCGAATCCAACTCAACCAGAGGAAAGTCGAACATTTTAGCCCAAACATCGTTTGACGATCGTTGTCGTATAAAAAAACCATCTTCCGTCTTAACCACCAAATACAAAAAGTAACGATTTCTAACGGCCACCTTCTTCTCTTTTACCGGTAATTTCAATACATCACCATGTTTATGCGCACAACAAGCTGAAACCAATGGGCAACTGGTGCAATTCGGATTTCTGGGAAGACACTGCACCGCACCAAACTCCATTATCGCCTGATTGTAATTAGCCGGATCACTTTCATCTATTAACTCCTCCGCCAACTCCTTGAAGTACTTTCTGCCAGCACCTGTATCAATGGGCACTTCAATCCCAAAAAAACGAGACAGCACCCGATAAACATTGCCATCCACGACTGCATTACACCGACCAAAGGCAATAGACGCAATAGCAGAAGCTGTATAATCACCAATTCCCGGCAAATCAAGCAGTGCATCGTAGGACCCTGGGAAAACCCCACCCAAGTCATTACTTACAATTTTTGCTGTTCGATGTATGTTTCTTGCACGCGAGTAATAACCGAGTCCCTGCCAACATTTTAGCACCTCCTGCTCAGACGCAGAGGCCAAATCAAAAACATTTGGAAAATGATCCAAAAAACGCTTGTAAAATCCTACAACCTGGTCGACCTTAGTCTGCTGAAGCATAATCTCTGAAATCCATATCTTATACGGATCATTTATTTGCCGCCACGGAAGTTTTCGCTTATTTATTGAGTACCAGAATAATATAGCAGAAGAAAAATCCAAATTGGTGTACTATTAGAGTTAATTAACCGAATTTCTGGGGTTTAAATTTCGAATATCCAAATTTAAGCATAACTTTGTACCCCGTTTAAATTTTGTAATTAACTGATAGAAAAACATTTAAAGATGACTAAAGCAGATATCGTGAATGAGATTTCTGAGCAAACAGGAATTGAAAAGGTTGCTGTATTGGCAACTGTGGAAGCGTTTATGGATTCTATTAAAGAATCTTTGGAAAATGGAGAAAACGTTTATCTACGAGGATTTGGAAGTTTTATCGTGAAGGAAAGAGCTGAAAAAACTGGAAGAAACATTTCTAAGAATACAACCATCATTATTCCAGCTCACAACGTACCGGCTTTTAAACCAGCTAAAACCTTCATCGAAGGAGTAAAGACTAAAGTAAAAGTTGCTGGATAGTAGCTTATTTATTGAAGAAGAAGAAAAATAATATTATTTATGCCAAGCGGAAAGAAAAGAAAGAGACATAAAATGTCAACGCACAAGCGTAAAAAAAGGCTTAGAAAAAACCGACATAAGAAGAAGAAGTAAAAGCCTTTTAATCTTATTATTCTAGCCCTATCTTACTATAATTGGATAGGGTTAGTTTCACATCATTCCAATCATTAAAGTGTTGTACTTATGGTATAGCCAGGAGGCATGCTGTGCATAACTGAAAATAATTGATGTGAGTTACGAATTAATTGTCGACGTTAAAGAATCAGGCGTCAGACTAGCGCTTCTAAAGGAAAAGAAGCTTATAGAGCTTCACGAAGAAAAAACAGGAAGCAAACACTGGAACGTTGGCGACATTTACGTTGGAAAAGTAAAAAAAGTCGCACCAAGCCTTAGGGCTGTATTTGTAGACGTGGGTTATGAGAAAGATGGATTTCTACATTATCTAGATCTTGGTCCGCGGTTTAAATCCATGCATAAATTCTTTCAAGGGACTGCTCGTGGAAAGCAGAAATCTCCTAAGTTGAATTACTTCAAAATGGAATCCGATATTCCTAAAGATGGAAAAATCGAGAATACCATTTCGTCTTCCCAGCATGTTTTAGTTCAGGTCGCGAAAGAACCAATATCAGCCAAAGGCCCCAGATTAAGTTCAGAAATAACATTGGCGGGACGGTATATTGTTCTTGTTCCTTTCTCAAACAAAATCTCCGTTTCTCAAAAAATTAAGGACGCAGATGAGAAGACAAGATTGCGTAAGCTAATTGACAGTATCCGGCCTAAAAACTTCGGTGTCATAATTAGAACGGTCGCAGAAAACCGAAAAGTTGCCGAATTGGATGCCGATCTTAGAGACCTTGTGGGTAAATGGGACAAATTGCACCATGCTCTTAAACAAGCTAAACCACCACATAGAGTTCTAGGCGAATTGAATAAGACCTCTTCACTATTGCGCGATTTGTTGTCTGCAGAGTTTACCAACATTCATGTCAATGACGAGAGAATGACCGAAGAGATATCGGAGTTTGTTTCCAATATCGCACCAGGTAAAGAAAAGATAGTTAAACACTACAAACGTAGAATTGGCATATTTCAGCATTTTGGTATTAACAAACAAATTAAGGCCTCGTTTGGAAAGAAAGTTATGATGCCAAGTGGAGCTTACCTTATTATTGAACATACCGAAGCTATGCACGTGGTGGACATTAATAGCGGAAGCAAAAAACCCACCGAAGCAAATCAGGAAAGAAATGCCTTAGAAACTAATCTAGAAGCCGCTCAAGAACTAGCTCGACTGTTGCGACTTAGAGATATGGGTGGGATTATTGTTATCGACTTTATCGACATGCACCAACGCTCAAATAATCGAAAATTGTTTGAGCAATTTAAGGACAGCATGAAAGGTGACAGAGCCAAACATAGTATTAGTCCGCCCAGCAAATTCGGTGTCGTGGAATTGACACGTCAACGCGTTCGGCCAGAAACAGAAATAAAAACCAAGGAACAATGTCCCGCCTGTATGGGAAGCGGAGATATTCAGGCTTCAATTCTTATAATTGATGAAATTCAGAATTCACTAAAATCTCTGCTAGAGAAAGGCTCGCAATCTAAGGTAGAATTACAGGTTCATCCTTTTATAGAAGCATATCTAAAGCATGGATTAAAGTCAATTCAACGTCAATGGTTTATGAACCACAAAAAATGGGTGAAAATTCAAGGATTGACAGATTTCAATTTCTTGGAATATAAATTTGTCGATCGAAAAGGCGAACCAATTACAGCATAACATTCAATTAGCAAAAAGGGTCTTACTGACCCTTTTTTTAATTTCTACTACCTTAGCATATTGTCCACTTTTTTGCCGAAAGTCCGAAGCTGCTAGAGTGTTAATTACAATAATTGAATTAGCCAAGTTGCAATGCAATCCTGAAAGTCGTACCGACTTCCAATTGAGATGATTTAACCATAATTCTGCCATGGTGATATTCCTCAACAATACGTTTGGCTAAAGACAATCCAAGCCCCCAACCGCGCTTTTTTGAAGTATATCCAGGTTGAAATATTGTCTTAAATTTACTTGCCGGAATACCCTTTCCAGTATCGGAAATGTCAAGGATCGCATAACCATCTCCACTAGTAATGGCTATTTTAATATCCCCCTTACCTTGCATTGCATCTACTGCATTCTTAACCACATTTTCAATAACCCATTCAATTAGCGATCTATTTACCATCGCATTTAGTTCATCAACCGAACATTCGACTTTTATTGAGACATTCTTAGAAACCCTTCGTGTCAAATAAGCAGTTATCTCTTTAACTATAAATACCAGATTTTGCGGCTCCAGTTTACCATGAGAACCAATTTTCGAAAAGCGATCAGCCACAGTCTCCAATCGGCTAATATCCTTATTCATTTCAACGATAGTGGACTCGTCAATACCTTGTGAACGCAACAACTCTATCCATGCCATTAATGACGAAAGAGGAGTTCCCAACTGATGCGCTGTTTCCTTAGCCATTCCAGCCCACACCTGATTTTGCTCCGCCTTTCGAAATGTATTAAACAACAAATAGCAAATGAATAAGAACAGTCCAATAATACCAAATTGGACATACGGATAATATCTCAACTGTTTTAATATCAGGGAATTGAAATAATAAACATACCCCTTTTCTCCCTTCGCTAATGAAACTTTAATCGGTGGATTTTCGCCGGCCATCATTTCAATCGTTTCATACAATCCACCCGCTTCATGAATACGAAATTTCACTGTATCCAAATTGTGGGAAATAACGCTTCTTCTTGTGGAATCCACGAACAGAACCGGAACCAGAGCGGAATTTTCAACTAAATCGTTTTCAAATGAGGCAATCAACTGAGCACGCATGCCTACTAAATCATAATACCGCTGTGAGTTACTATAATAAAATCGCTGAGATCGTGTACCCGCATAAAATATTTCAACCGGAGGATAAGTCCTCTCCCATTCCTCTGTGGTCCGTCGAACAAATTTTCCAAATTGGATGGAAAGCAATTCTTCCATTTGTTCATCAGATACCGTCGGGTTAGCAGTCCTTAATCTTGTCAATACACCCTGCTTGTCAAAATTTAGATTAACCGAATCATTGAATCGCCCCTCATTATCCAAAACTATTATTGGGATGGAATGACTCTCCGTAATTATGCTAAATGGTAGGTCATAATCAAGTAGCTCCTTTTGAATTTCCTTGGCAGCTCGGGCCCAAAGTTTTGCTTTTCGCTGCTCTTCAACGCGCAGCTGTTCAAAGGATTTATTAGTTAAATTGACCAAATCCGCCTTCTTCCGCAACGCCTCAGACCATAATTTAACTTTAAGTCTTTCCTCTACCTGAACTTTATTCGCAATATAACTCGTATACCACAACGATAATCCAACAATTAATAGCGCAAATACCATCAGCACTATTTTCCATCGTTGTTTTTTAGAGTATAAATTCATTCTATAGGCTAATCTACAATTCTGAATCGTCTATTTCAACCTGAACTTGTGGCTCCTTCTCCTCCCTTTCCAGTTTGTCCAAAAATCGTCCGAACCTCGATTTTTTCTTCTTTTTCTTCGGCTGTTCTGGCTGGCTAACTTCATTTACAACAGTATCTTTCTCTTCTTCCCATTCCACTTTAAATTCAGGATTAGCCAGAATCAAATCTTCCTCATTACTCAAACCAACTTCAGAATTTCTGGCGCCTCCAAACTCATCTGAAAGTATTTCTTTAATGTTCTGCCGTTCCATTGCAATCTCCTCCAAACGTTTATCATTTCTACGCTTTCTATCAATAGAAAACTGCGGATCATTAACCGTTCCTGAAATTTGAAGATATACTCGATGTCCTAGTCCATCGTCTTCAATTTCTCCAAATTCATCACTAGTCTTGCGCATCAACAAATCCGACAATCGAAAATCTACGTGGTAATTAATACGGTCCGAAAAATCGTGGGTCCCTTCAATTCCGAGATCAAAAACACTGGAATTAATTGTCATTTCTGGAATACGAATCACTCCTTCCTTAATTTCGATTTGATTAGATAATTCTGAAAATTGAACTTGCCTCAATCTTGAGGTCAATTCGGGAGTATTTAGAGTTGCTCTGGCAAAACCATTTTCTCCTAAGTATTGAGCCGTCTCCTGCAGCAATGGAAGTTGTAGTAACTCACCATCAGCCACGTTTAAATCTGCCTTTGCCCACAGGGTTTCATCAAGTAGTTCAAATTGACTGGTTAACTTACCATTTAATAAAATGGTGGTATTCGCTTTGCCAACAATATGTTCAGCTGTAATAACATCCTGACCGAAATTGTCAAGCGCGATAAATATTTGCGTAATGTCCACATTGTTCAACCCAACATTAGCACTAAAGTTATAACCAGAACTCTTTTCTATTAGATCAAATTTCACATTTACAGCTCCACCGAAACTACCGAAACTCGTATTATAAACCTGCAAACGTCTCTCCCGAAGCCGAACCACACCTTGCACATGTTGACAAACCAAGCCATCATGAGAAAGCTCACCAACTTTTGCATTTAGCTTAACATCTACATTTTTTGGTAAACCCTCGGTTTGAGAATGCGTAGATTCTCCTCCGCCTTCACTTAAAAGTTTATTGACATCTAGATAATCCGCTTCTAGTTTAACATTCGCAATTAACTTTTGTTTTCCAGATAATAGATATGGCAACAAATTATCAAATTGCCCACTTGCGCGAAGTTTAGTGCCATTAATTTCACCATCCAAACTTTTAAGGGTAAAATCATCATTTTTAAGCTTTCCGCGACCGGTCAAACCTTGACAATTAAATTCAGTAGCGGATAGGCTAGTTGTAACCTGGTTAAAATTAATCGAGCCAGTACTTTTCTTAATACGCCAATTTCCATTTGGCTTTTGGTTCAATTGATAATCACCATTAAAGGCAACTTCACCATCGATTAATTTAACACCCGGAAATTTGAAAAATCGATGGAGTGTAGACAAATTCAATTTACCAGATCCTTTTACTGCAACTTTTGCTAGGGAAAACCCTTTTATCATTCCGGATAAATTAAACGAACAATCTTGAAAATTTCCGGCCAGCTGATCCAATGTTAATTGCTCTTTTCCCAATCCTCCATTGTTGGTAAAGGCACCTCGGCATTTTAAATTTTCCAGTGTTACATTTGTAGAAGGCTCCGTCAATTTTCCGTCATTCAATTGAAAATCCGCGGAAATGATTGGTGCTAATTCACCTTGTTCTTGCGTCTGAAAATTCGCTTTAAAAGCTACAATTCCTGACGACTTATAATCCGCAATTTGGACAAAAAGTGATGATGGAAATATTGAAAAAACCGAAGCCAATTGAATTTGATTTCCCGAAATATCCAATTGCAGGAATTTAGCGTACTCTCCCGTTACGCTAAACTTCATATCCTCAATAATCAAATCTCCTTGTGTAAACTTATACCGCTGATCAGCCGTATTGGCAGCAAGTTTTATAGCTAAGTTGGTTTTCCTGTTGACGAGATAATTGAGATTGCCGCTACTGAATTTTTTAGTAATTCCGTCGAATCGCAAATCAAGGGCAAAATTTCCAGGTTCAAAATGACCTGTTAACTCCAACTGATCAGCCCAGATATTATAATCTTGCTGTTGACCTTCGTGTTTATAATTCAAGATTAGGTCTTCCACCGATACCGAGGTAAGATCAAATTGAAAATTTCCCCCTTGCTGCGTAGAGTCTTCTTTCCAAAAAATATAATTTGGTCGATTTTTCAAGTTAATTTCAAGGTTTAGATAAACCTTACTCGCCTCAACAGTCTCAACTTTGTACTGCCCTGAATACAAATCATACAAATTGAATTTAAAGAATAAATCTTTGGCAAACAACAAAGTGTCTCCCCCCAATGAATCATTTAAGTCCGGAATAAATGTATTTTGAAATCGCAATGATGCATATGGAAACTTGCTCCACAAATCTAAATCAATGGACTCAACCGACACATCAGCGTCTAAATTTTTGTTCAGCTGAGAAACCGCATATTGCTTGATTTCGTCCTCATAGAAATGTACAATTGCCACTGAACTCGCAAAAGCGAGCAGCAAAATTAATCCAATTACCGATGCTACTTTTCTAAACCGTCTCAATTGCGTAAAGTTAATATTGCAAGGTACATCCTTATTAAATCGATCTAAATTGCCTTTCCCTAATTAGCAAACAGTTTATTGTTAATCAAATATTTGACTTAAACCTTCTAGATCATGATTGAAACGAAAAATTGGGTTTAGTTATTTCTCTAGATGTGCTGGTCCGAGCTATTTGGACAGATCTGTTGGCTGATCTATTCGGTGATTTGTTGGGTGATTAGCCTCATTAGCAACTTCCGAACGGTTTACCCGATCAGGATCGCTTGTTTCAGTTGAATGAATGTCACCAACTTGCTGAACAGCATTGTCAAGCGATGCTGGTAAACCCCTCTTAAACGAACCTAAAAATACATCCTGAACCTTTTCGCCTCTATCCAAGATTAACGACACCGTCATCACAATACTCGTTATCAAAATTGGATACAACAAAATACCTTCACTAAATCCTGCAATTGTCATATCATCATCAGGATATCTGACTCCATCCGATCGCCAACCATCTGGAATGGCAAAGAATAAAAGAATCGTTATCAGTCCTCTTGGAGCTATGTATAATTCAGGCTTTATTTCTCCCTTTAAAAAAATGCGCAAACAAACGTACCTCACCACAAATAAGCAAATTGTTATTAAAACACTGATTATAGTAACGTTTAAATCAACCAGTGTACTTAATGTTATAGTCATTCCAAACACGACGAAAAAGAAAGTCCTGATTACAAAAGCTGACTCCAACGTTATCGTATGAAAATCATGAATCAAAGTCGTTAATCTCGAATCTTGAATCCAATCTTGAATACGTCCTCTGAAAAACACCCTGCTGTTGCCCAAAACCAAACCAAACATTAGAATTATTAAGAGGGAACTTAGGTGCATTTTTTTGCCAACTGCATAAAGCAGAGTTAAGGCGGCAATAACCAAAAACAACTTCACTTGACTAGTAAGTTTTTGTAGCAATAACACTAATACGTAACTGGTTATTACCGATATTATAATTGTGAATATTGTTTCCCACGCAAAATGCATACTTGCTTTACCGACATCTCCTTCTTCCGCAACTCCCAATAGATAGTAGAAAAACATGATTCCCAAAATATCAGAGAACGTGCTTTCATAAACCATAAATTCCTTTTTGTTTGGGGTTAAGCCAGAAACGCTGGGAATAATTATTGCGCTACTCATAATAGACAGTGGTACTGCATAAAACAAAAGTCGCAACAAAGTTGCCTCGAAAAAGAACGAAAAGACCAATGCAATGGCAAATGCCGAACCAACCAAAGCCACTAGCGCTACCCCAAAACTCGACAGAATTACTGGCAACTTACTACGTTCTAGTTTCAAATCTAGAGCAGCCTCCAACACAATAAAAATTAAACCAATATTGCCAAGAATTTTAAGAACCCCCAACAGGTTATCATTGATTAGATGTGGCGAAGAAAGCTGAATACCAACACCTAAAACTATTAACATCAACACACTTGGAACTCTAGTTTTTTCAGAAACTAGATTAAAAAGGAAGCTAACTATAATGATACAAGCTGCTGCTATTATAAGTGTATAGGTTTCCAATTCTACTGCCCGATTATCAGTTTGTAAATGTCATTTCCATTGGCATAAAGCATCAATGTCAATAGGAAAACAATTCCTACCATTTGAGCTCTTTCAAGGAATTTTTCTCCCGGCGGTTTTCCCGCAACCATCTCATAAATCAGAAACATAACATGACCACCATCCAATGCAGGAATTGGAAGAATATTCATAAACGCCAGAACTAATGACAACCAGGCTGTCAAGGTCCAAAACGATTGCCAGTCCCAACGTTCCGGAAAAATATTAGCAATGGACTGAAATCCACCAATCTGCTTAACCCCTGCTGAGGTAAACAAATGCTTCATGGAAAAAATATAGCCCGCCAACTTTCTCTTGGCCATATCAAATCCCGCTGGAATGGCCTCCCCGAGCGAATAATCATCATGAACCGACACAGCCTTAAACAAGTTTGTAGACCTCTTATTGATAAAACCAATATATCCAGAAGAATCCACATCGCATTCGACTATCACCCGAGCACCAGAACGATCCACTTCTATTTGAACAGTCTCTCCCTTATTCTCGCTTAAAATATTTCTACATTGATCATAAAACAGAGCCGATTTATTGTTTATTGCAATCAGGCTATCACCTCTTCGCAGCCCTGCAATATTTGCAGTACCTTCAGGAGAAACAGAATCAATGACACAGGGCCTTCTAGGCAGAAATGGAATCTTATTTCCTGAACGCATCAACTGATAATCGATGTCTTCTGCAAGGGTAATTTGTTTTTCTCCCCCGTTAGGTTTACGAACAAGTATATTTCTCGCCCCCAACAATACAATGTCTTCGCTGGCTTCACTTAAACTCAAAGCCTTTTTACCTTCAACTTCCAGAATAATATCTCCTCCTTCTAGCCCGTATTCTTGCAGCAGAGGATTTACTTCAATACCATAGGGCAATCGAGCGGGATCTATTCGATCTCTTCCCCAAATTGAAGCTACCATTATATACAATGCAAAACCGAGTACGAGATTTACAACCACTCCCCCCACCATAATGATAAGACGCTGCCAAGTCTTTTTTGATCGAAACTCCCATTCCTGAGGCGGCTGTTTCATTTGCTCCGTGTCCATGCTTTCATCTATCATTCCAGCAATTTTCACATAACCACCAAATGGCAACCAACCTACACCGTATTCCGTTTCACCTTTCTTAAACTTGAACAACGAGAACCACGGATCAAAAAACAAATAGAACTTCTCAACTTTCGTCTTAAACCACTTTGCAGGAAAAAAATGTCCCATTTCATGCAACACTACCAAAATCGATAGGCTCAAAAAGAATTGTGTGGCTTTAACTAAAATTTCCATCAATTGACACGTTTGCTAAACCGTCAAAGATAAATAAATATGGGAGGAACAGAGGTAGGGCAAAGTGCCCCCAAATTTATTGCGGCAACCTTCGCTTTGGACAGCTTAGAAAATTTCCAACTGTTCAAATTATTGGCCACATCCATGCAGCCTAACCCCACTATAATTCGTTACTTTGTGTTCGCAGAAAATGGATAAAACATGAATGTACTAGTATTAGGATCGGGAGGAAGAGAACATGCAATTTCTTGGAAAATTGCACAAAGCTCAATTCTTAACAACCTTTTTATCGCACCCGGTAATGCAGGAACTGAATCTGTTGGCAAAAACGTCGATCTACATCCTAATGATTTTAAATCTGTTGGTGAATTCTGCATCCAAAACAAGATTGAAATTGTAGTTGTTGGACCAGAAGACCCTTTGGTCAAGGGCATTCATGATTATTTCGCAGCGGATGAATCCTTATCTAAGGCAACCGTTATTGGACCAAAAAAAGAGGGTGCCGTGCTAGAAGGAAGCAAGGACTTCTCGAAAAAATTCATGAATAAGTTCAATATCCCTACTGCAAAGTCGGCAACATTTACCAAAGACACTTTGCAAGACGGAATTGAATACTTGACCAAAATGGTTGGACCGTACGTTCTAAAAGCTGATGGACTGGCTGCCGGAAAAGGTGTGGTGATTGTGGATGACTTAAGTTCTGCAAAAAAAGAACTCAAGGAAATGCTTACTGAATCCAAGTTTGGAGCAGCGAGTGACAAGGTTGTCATTGAACAATTTTTGTCAGGAGTAGAACTCTCCGTGTTCATAGTTACGGATGGAACCTCCTACAAGATATTGCCAGCTGCAAAAGACTACAAACGTATTGGAGAAGGAGACACAGGTCTGAACACAGGTGGAATGGGAGCTATTTCTCCAGTACCATTTGCCAACCGGGAATTCATGGATAAGGTGGAGAATCAAGTAATAATACCTACGGTAAAGGGATTAAAGGCTGAAGGAATAGAATATACTGGATTTCTCTTTTTCGGACTAATCAACGTTAAAGGAGATCCTTATGTAATTGAGTACAACTGTAGACTTGGTGACCCAGAAACCGAAGTCGTTCTGCCCCGCTTAAAATCTGATCTGCTTGATTTATTCGACGGAATTGCAACCGGAACTTTATCCGAACGAGACGTAGAATTTGATCCTAGAACTGTAACAACAGTAATGACCGTTTCCGGCGGATATCCAGAAGCTTACGAAAAGGGTAAAGAAATGAGTGGCATGTCTGAAGTAAAAGATGCTGTTCCTTTCCATGCAGGGACAAAAATCGTTGACGGCAAGATCGTTACCAATGGTGGTAGAGTACTCGCGGTAACAGCATACGGAAAGGATATCGACTCGGCGTTGGCACGTTCATTCGCAGGCGTTGATACAATCAACTTCGAAGGTAAATACTTCAGAAAAGATATTGGATTCGATCTCGTAAGCTAAGCCGCTCAAATTATCATAGTTGTAAGGTGTAACTAGGTTAAGGCTAACACACTTTTTATAAACCCAAAATTGGGGAAGAGACCTTAGGAAGGCATTGCATACACACTCTAGGATCAAGGAAGTATCCTACCTGGTTTGAACACTCACAATGTCAACAACTACTACCACATTCATTTTGCGGCCGGGCCAGCGAAAGACGATTAATCCGAACTAGAAACTATCTGACAAGCGGCTATCAAGATCCGTTCTTGACGTAATCTGCAATTGCCATTGTCATCGAAGGAAATTCCGGCGACGGTGCCTTTACGTCAATTGTTAATCCAGCGTTTTCTACCGCTCGGTGGGTAGTTGGTCCAAAGGCTGCAATTTTAGTATTGTTCTGCTTAAAGTTTGGAAAGTTCTTGTACAAAGACTCTATCCCAGACGGACTAAAAAACACTAACATGTCATAATTCACCTCTGCTAGATCAGACAAATCACTACATACCGTCCTGTACAGCATAGCTTTTGTGTACCGCACCTTGATCTCGTCTAGTTGCTCAGTGATAGTAGCCCTTAGAATATCAGAACACGGGAGCAAAAAACGTTCTTCCTTATGCTTTTTAATCGTATCAATCAAGTCTTTAAAAACTTGCTTACCATGAAATATTTTTCTCTTTCGATAAATAACATATTTCTGCAGATAGTAAGCCACCGCTTCCGAAGTGCAAAAGTATTTCATCGTATCCGGCACGGTAAAACGAGTTTCGGTCGCAATCCTAAAGAAATGATCAATCGCATTTCTACTGGTAAAAATAACCGCAGTATGATCCGAAAGCTGAATCCTATACTGCCTAAACTCTTTTGGCTCAATACCTTCAACATGAATAAACGGTCTAAAATCAATTTTAAGACCATATCTTTCGGCTAAATCTAAATAAGGAGATTTTGCTGATTCAGGTTTCGGTTGAGACACCAAAATTGTTTTGATTGCTCCTTGTTTTCCCATTTCAGTAGACAGTAAAAATGCTTATATCGCTTAACTTAAAACTCCTTGAGACACCCACTTGAAAGCGACCGCTGCTGGAGCTAATTCAAGGGTGCAAAGGTAGAAAAATAAATGCAACGATAAAACCGAGCGACGCAACACCCAAAAGGTTGTTCGAACTAACTGAAATAGATAAAGTAAGCCAAATTGCCCCCACAACAAATGCCCCCATATTGACACCGAATCGTTGAAAAGATGCATCATTAAGGTTGGTAGCAGCACAACACCAGATATTGACATAAACAGAATGAACCGCACATTAATCTCGTCGAATAGAGAGGTACGCATAAACGTTTTTCCAATAACAACGTTGATTAGAAATTTACTGGCCACCACCAACATTAGAGATATCAAAAGGAATAGATAAGATGTCAACCCCTGAGATGCTAATGCTGCACCATTTGCAAAATGTATATCGGTGGCCAAAACCACCAATAAATTCACGGTCAAAATTAAAGTTGGGGCTCCAAACCAAATCCAATCCTCTCTCGTTAACGACTTGGTCGACGACCCTCTAGCAAATGAATCAAACATGCTCAAAAATCGGCGAAAGTGAAACCTTCGCACCAGAGAAACCAAAATCAAGGAAACAATGACCAAAACCAAGCACGCTAATTGGTCACCCGATGCACGCTCAGAAAGTTTACCAAAAGAATCAACTCTTTCGCCAAACAAGTGCCACGAAAACTGCTTTAACACTTCTACCTAAAATATTAAATAGCCAGACTAATTCAAGTCGCAACTTAATTTGAAACCTCCAATTTGCGGAATAAAATTTAATTACGACATTAGTTCGGATAACTAATATTTACGTATAAATCCTCTTAATAAGATGAAAAAGATATTTATGTTGTTTGCCGTATCCGGAATGTTTGCGTTTACCTTAACTTCCTGCGGTGCAAAAGAAAGCGGAGAAGAGCAAAAAACTGAAGAGCACGCTGATGACCATGACCATGAACACGGAAAAGGACACGACCACTCTCATGATGATGGCCACGGACATTAATTGTGTACTTCTGAGTTTCTGTTTGGTCTAGAATTTCGCAACCGGTTTTGTGATAATCTCTTCAGGAATTCTAATCACTTGGCCAGCATAAAGTGCCGGATCTATCGAAAAGAGTTAAAGGCGGGTTCTGATTAAGATCCTGCCCAACACTCTCTTGTCTAAGCAGCTACACTTAAGAAGGTATTTAGGTCAGCATTAGCCTTTTGAACGATAGAATTGACATCTGCCCGCGATAGGATATACAAGAAAACCATATTGGTAAGGTACATTGTCTCTTGCACGTCAAGCATATTGGATTCTACTTGATTTCGTAAACGGACAATTAAATTGCCAGCAGCCATGTTAAAATTATTTGACGCTTTCAACTTCGCTTCTAAAGCGTCTATTTTAGTCATCAATTGAGTGTCGCTAGAAATAGGTGAATTTGCCATTGTGGTATTTTTATTTGTTTAAGGTGGACATCTAAAGTATATCACCTTCTGCAATTTTGAAATGAACAATATAGCATCTGATCATTTCGGTTTCCCAACGTAATTTTGAGCATTATAAGCGTAAATTTTGTACATCTGCACCAAGCAAATAACTACTAATTTGAATGCCATTTGTTAAAAACGCCCAGCTTAGATTCAGAGTTATCGATAGGGCTATTCGAAATAAATACCGGCCTTTCCCCAGCAAAAATGATCTTCGGGAAGCCTGCGAAGAAATGTTATTTGGCACTTCTCAAGGCCACCACATTTGCAATTCGACTATTGAGAAAGACATGCACACGTTAAAAATGGATTTCGATGCCCCAATCAAATATAGCAGGCTTGAGAAGGGATACTACTACGCTGATGAAGATTATTCTCTGGACGGGTATCAACCAATTCAATTCGTAATCTAATTACCTACTGGTAAAATAGCGTACTAGCATTTCAAAAATGTCGCTTAACTAATTTGTCCACTTTTTTGTAGGAAGTCCAAAAATCAAATACTTTGTAAATAGGACACCAAACTTACCGAAGGTTGAATTCCCATCTTTTTTCTTAGACGGCTACCGCTTCTATCTATACTACTAAGACTAGCCTTCTTTTGCTTGGCTATCTCCTTGTATGTTAATCCAGAAACAATTAAAGCACACAAGCCATGGTCCTGAATGGATAATTTAGGGTGAAGCTGTACCAAACGATTCCTGAAACCTTGATTTCTTAATGCAGTTTCGAATTCTAGTTGAATCGGTTCTTGACTATCAGATAAATGTTGGTCAATTAATACTGTTAAAGTTTCCAATTCTGCAGAGGCTTGACTTTTAGACTTGATTTCACGAAGCGTTGAGCTTAAAGAACTAATGAACTCCTCCTTCCGTGCCGATGTCAATCCATAGCTGGCTAAAACAGTACTTACATCCCAAATTTGACCTATCATTCGTTCCTGCTGAAGTTCAAATTGTTCGATATCATTTTTTGCATCTAGAATTCGATATCTCCTATGAAATATGTAAGAAGCAATAAACAAACTCAATAAGATTACAGCTGCCAAAATTAGTGCCCAGCGATGCTTGGACACTAATTGTTCACGATCTAAATTAACCTGGTTGGAGGCCAACTTGATTTTATTTCCCGCGACTTCCTTTGTCAATTTTCTGTTGGCCTCAACTGTGGTAAAATAACGAGCCAGTTCCAACTTCTTAACCGACTCATTGTAGTTTACTCTAATTCTATATAAATTGCAAATCTCAAGGTAATTTCGTGTCATGCGGTAAAACGACAATTTCATCCGGAATACATCCTCTTTAAGAATCGGCTCATGCTCCAATTCAAGAAATCGTTCGTCAATTTTCCGAAGCTGAGCTGCAGCCTTATTGACATTTCCGCTTTGGATCCAAATAAGAGCTTCAAAAATCATTCTATCAATCTCAAAATCGGCTCTATCGTATTCAGCCAGTGACTCAAGCTCTTCAATTTTTTGCTTGGCAAACGTTACTTTCCCCTGCTTTAACCAAGTGTAAATTAATCCATAATAACCCGTCAACAAATTTGCGCTTTTATCGTTCAAATCGAAAAAAATATCAATTGCCGTTAAATAAGATTGTTCCGCAATCTCCAACTTAGACTGCTGCTCAGAAACCAATCCTAAATTGAGGTAAGCCACCCCCAGATTTGTAGAATCACCCGAATTCTCATTATTACTGTAATAGTCAATAGTAGAATTCAAACAATTCTCCGCGGCTCTCCAATTTTCCAATTCCATATACACAACGCTAATGTATATTCTGGCATAACTGGAATTTTTTCTACCAATTGCATCATAAAGAATTACAGCCTCATTTAAGGTATTAGCAGCCTTGAACAAAAGATTTTGATTGAAATATATCAAACCAATTACCTCATGAAGCCGAGCCATCTCCTGCGTATCCAAATCGAAGGTGTATGATTCAAGCAGCTGATAATAGTAATACAATGCCTCATCATACCTTTTATGTTCATTCAGCTCATTCGCTAACTCATGTTGGATACTTAGCTCTTGCTTGGAGTCAAGAAAATCTCCTTGTCTGAACAGTTCCGTTAGACTGTCAATTTTGTTTGTCGGCTTCTGTTTCCCTATGCCTGAAGCATAATAACAACTGGTAATAAGAAGAAAGAACACCAGAACCAAAAAACTGAATACTCTCAACAAAACCGACTCAAAAAGCAAGCAAACCATTAGTTGTAAACAAGTTATAGGTTGGGCAAATTATTTAAATTCTACAACGCTTTTATCCATTTAACTCAGCAAATTCATCCTTGGTTATTGGCACAAAAAAGATGAACACTTTATAGCCAATTGTTACGGAGGCGCAGCGTCAATGGTTTCTATAATATTAGGATAATTAAACTGATTAGAAGCCAACTTATCCATTAATCCAATTCAATTAAACCCGAATCAGAAAAGAACTTGGCTTAGTCTTGTGGGCTATACTGGATTCGAACCAGTGACTTCTACCCTGTCAAGGTAACACTCTAAACCAACTGAGTTAATAGCCCAAATATAAATCTCAATAAATCTGAGACCGCAAAGGTAATCAGCAGATCAAAACTTGGAAAGTTTTCTTCTACATTAATTTAATCTTCTCCCAAATTACCATCCAATTCCCTAAGGATCATTAAAAAATCCTCCTCGCAACTATGCTTGGTAAACAACTGCATTGCTACTAAGCGCATTCGCTCTTTTTCCATTGGAGACGTCTTTACCAAATCCATCCGATTCAAATATTCAACAGGTTCTTTTGCCAGCGTCAAGAATAACACAAAGCCTAACTTATGTTTATCCACGATTTCGGAATAATCCCCCACTCCATGGGAAATAATCACCTTTAGCCCCGCAGATAAGTATTCGGCAAATTTAACCGGCGAGGCAACTTGATTCGTGACCAATGGATCTCTAATTAGCAAGCCATAATCTCCAATGGCTAAATAATCCGCAACGCTTTCATGACTGAGCCATCTTCGTGCAACACAATCCGGAAATTTGACCAATAGCCGATCGATTTCAGAAGATTCCCGAGATAAAAAAAGAACTTTAGCATTTTGCTTAACAATTGCCTCTTCAACTATTTTCGCAATGCTTTCAAAACTTTGCCAACCACTGCCAGATCCGGAGTAAATCAGAATTAAATCGTTGCTGCTCCAACCTAAATCTTGTAAAACATCTTTACTTTTAGTTCTAGACTCTTCTAATAAATTATCGGATAACGTGCATGGAATTACCGTATGCTTATCTTGTTCATATCCGAATTGGGTCCGCCAATATTCAACCAACTTCTTAGAAACTGCGATTCTGAATTGTGCATTCAGCACACTTTCTCTTTCTGCTTCAATTAGAGATTCCACAATTTGTGGATCAGGAATCGTTTCCGGAAATTCTTGTAATTCCGCCTTGTAAGCCCCTCTTCCGTCATATACTACGTTATCGCTTAGTTTCAATGCTAACGAACAAGCAATTGGACCTCTCGCGATAATTTTGCTTTTTTTAATATCCGCAAACCAAGTTAAAATCCACTGAGTTTTTTTCCAGTGTTTTAAGCGCGGAAACATTGGGTATACTTTAGCATCAGGCAACCAATCCTTGACCAACTTCTTATTTGTTGAGAAATTTCTTAGCGAAAACAAACACACAAGTCGAATAGGTTCATCGGAAATTGAATTAAGGTACTTTACCACATCGACTACTTGACTTTTGTACACTCCAGATGGAGCATCATTAGCCGTTAAGTAGGTAATCATAATCTGGCCAAAACTTCCATTATTCTCTCCGTTGCTTTTCCATCCCAATATTCGGGAATTTCACTTGTTTTATAAGTACCCAAATCAATTTGAGAAATTAATTCAAGTATATCTTTTAGATTAAATGGCACTAATGTATTTGACCCTATATCAGTTGTAACAGGCCTCTCCGTGTTATCACGCAAAGTCAAACACGGCACTTGCCTAAATGTTGTCTCTTCCTGTAATCCTCCAGAATCCGTAATTACAAATTTGCAAGCAGAAACTAACTTTTGAAATTCAAAATACCCTAATGCTTCAGTACTTATTAAATCTTCAATATTGTCGAAATCTTTTTTCAAATTGAACTTAACAAGGTTATTCAAAGTTCGGGGATGAACCGGAAATACCACGGTTTTCTTTTGAACCATGGTCAATTCAATTAACAATTCAATTAACTTTTGAAGTCGCTCTTTACAATCAACTACCGCCGGCCTATGCAAAGTCATCAAAACAAACTCTCCAACTAACCCTAAATCTTCTATTATGGAAGATTCCTGAATCTGAGATTCAAAACCTACTAAAGTATCAATCATGGTATTACCCACATAATGAACTTTTCCGTGCTTTCCTTCATTATTTAGGTTTTCAACTCCACTTGGTTCCGACACAAAAAAGTGATCAGAAATTTCATCCGTCAAAATTCTATTGATTTCCTCCGGCATTCCTCTATCGTAGGACCTTAAACCTGACTCTAGATGAGCCAATGGAATACCCATCTTGTTGGCAGTAATGGCGGTACACAATGTAGAATTGACGTCACCTGGGGTAATAATAATATCCGGACGACCAATTCGTTGAATAAGCTCGCCCAATTTCATCATCATTTCACCAATTTGTCCAACAACAGATTTTGACGTAAGGTTAAGCACATGATCCGGCTGTAAATCAAACTGACTAAAAAATACTTCGGCCATATTTTGATCGTAGTGCTGTCCAGTATGAACAATCGTTACATTAACTTCCGGATATTTAGCCGCAACCTTTTTGAATTGCGTAACTTTTACGAAGTTTGGCCTGGTGCCAATAATTATTAAAATGCTTCTCATAAGTACTTTAGCCTAGCTCCGAAAGTATTATCAATAATCCGTTCAACTAAGCCTTTGGTGCAGGCCAAATATACCATTTTGATTCTTGCATTAGATAACCAACACTCTTTAACCGACTAGACAAACCACAAGCCCGACCAACAACACTTAAACACTCCTTTCTACCTTCGAAAAAGGCCAGATTCTCTATTAGTCTAAAACATCCGCTCAATTAATAAGAGTGGAGATGTCCAGGCTTTGAAGTCATGTTTTTTAAAGGCGGTGCAAACTGGGTAAGTTTGATTCCTTTAACGGCTGATTTATATTCGTCAAGAGTAGGCGTTCTTCCAAGAATTGCCGAAAGAACCACAACCGGAGTTGATCCCAATAAGGATTCACCCTTCTTACGGTCAGAATCTTTAACCACACGACCTTGAAATAATCTGGTTGAAGTTGCCAATACAGTATCTCCCTTTCCCGCCTTTTCTTGATTACCCATGCAGAGATTACAACCTGGGCGCTCTAAATACAAAATGTTCTCATATTCAGTTCTAGCCACACTCTTCGGGGCGGCATCATCAAATTCAAAACCAGAATACTTTTGGAGGATCTCCCAATCACCTTCTTCCTTTAACTCATCAATAATGTTGTAAGTTGGAGCGGTGACTACCAAGGGAGCTTTAAACTCTACCTTCCCACTTTCTTCCTCTAGATTTTTTAGCATTTTGGCAACGATATTAATATCTCCTTTGTGCACCATACAGGAACCAACAAAACCTAAATCCACATTTTTCTTCCCATCATAAAATGAAAGACCACGAATGGTATCGTGCGTGTATCGTTTAGAAACATCCTCATTATGCACATCCGGATCGGCAATCATTGGCTCATCGATAATATCCAAGTCTACTTCAAATTCAGCATAGTACTTGGCATTTTCATCTGGGGTCAATGGCGGCTTTTTACCTGATCTAATTTCTTCTATTCGCGCATTGGCTTGATCAATCAAACCTTGTAATACCTTTTGATGATTGTCCATACCCTTGTCCAGCATAATCTGAATTCGTCCTTTGGCAATTTCCAAAGATTCAATCAACGTATCATCCTCAGATATGCAGATAGAAGCTTTAGCCTTCATTTCGGCAGTCCAATCAGTGAATGTAAAGGCCTGATCCGAAGGCAGTGTTCCAATGTGAACCTCAATAATTCGACCCTGAAAAACATTTTCCCCACCGAATTTCTTTAGCATTTGAGCTTGCGTAGCATGAACAACATCCCTGAAATCCATGTGGTCCTTCATCGTGCCTCGGAAGGTTACCTTAACAGATTCTGGAATAGGCATAGACGCCTCTCCTGTAGCCAAAGCTAACGCCACAGTACCGGAGTCTGCTCCAAACGCCACACCTTTTGACATCCTCGTATGCGAATCACCACCAATTATAATTGCCCAGTCATCGACTGTAATGTCGTTCAGAACTTTGTGAATCACATCTGTAAGCGGGTGGTATTTATTTTCAGGATCACGCGCCGTAATTAACCCAAAATCATTCATAAACTTCATTAGTCTAGGAATGTTTTGCTGGGATTTTAAATCCCAAACCGACGCTGTATGGCAACCAGATTGATAACCGGCATCAACTACTGGCGAGATTACAGTTGCAGCCATCATCTCCAATTCCTGCGAAGTCATTAAACCCGTAGTATCTTGTGACCCAACAATGTTTACAGCAACGCGCACATAAGAACCAGCATGCAATACTGCCCCTGAGGTACCTAACGCATTTTTATTAAAAATCTTTTCAACCGCAGTAAGACCTTGACCTTTATTTGAGACCTCTTTAGAGGGCGCAAAAACTGGTTGAATAGTTACCTCCAGTACCTTCGCTGCAAAGGCCTGCAACTTCTTACCAAACACGATCGCATAAGAACCACCGGCACGCATAAATTCAATCTTCTGCGGAGTAAACGCCGAAGAAACATCCATCAATTCTTGTTCTCCAGAATACAGCTTCTTTGTTTTTGTATCAATTGTCAACACTGTTCCTGTATCGATTGAATATTTTTGCTCTAAAACAGGCTCACCGTCGTCATCAACAACCACGTTTCCTTCTGAATCCTTTTTCTTAACCCAATTCTTCAGATCTAACCCTATTCCACCTGTTACCCCAACCGTAGTTAAAAATATCGGAGATATACCATTGGTACCTGCTACAACTGGAGCTATATTTATGAAAGGGATATAAGGGCTTGCTTGTTGACCAATCCACAATGCCACATTGTTAACTCCAGACATTCTAGATGATCCTACACCCATCGTCCCTTTTTCCGCAACCAACATCACCCTTTTGTCTGGGTGCTTTTCTTGCAATTCAAGCAGGGCTTTTTGCTGTTCCTTGTTGTGCTCAAACATGCATTGCCCGTGTAATTCACGATCCGATCTTGAGTGAGCGTCGCTACCAGGCGATAATAAATCGGTTGAAATATCTCCAACCCCTGCAACAAAAGTCACCAGCTCAATTTTTTCCGGAAGATTAGGAAGTTTTGTAAAAAACTCAGCCTGAGCATAGCTTTCGATAATTTCCTTGGCAATCTCATTACCTGATCTGTAAGCTTTTTCCAACCGTTTCATGTCCGCCTCGTACAGAAAAACTTGAGTTTTCAGAACAGAGGCCGCTTGATTTGCAATTTCAACATCGGTCCCTAAGGCTAAATCCAATAGCACCTCAATTGATGGTCCTCCCTTCATGTGGGAAAGCTGTTCAAAAGCATTATCCTGAGAAATTTCCGGAACCACACATTCCTCAATAATTATTTCTTTTAGAACGTCTGCCTTTACTCTCGCCGCACTTGTTGTTCCCGGAAGAACATTGTAGACGAAAAACTCAATAGACTTAGAGCGATGCTCATTTTCTGCATCTTTTATTTGATCGATGATTTCATTTAGTAAATCTGCATCGTCAATTGGTTTAGCTTGAAGTCCAAGTTCTTTTCTGTCTTCAATCTCGATAAGGTATTCGCTGTATTTGCTCATGAAACTGCCCGTAAGTGTTACAATTTTAGCAAAGTTAACATATTCCGAGACCTTTGCACATAAAGTAGTTTTTAAGGAGCGACTAGGTATGCAAAAATACAACCTCTTTTTTGGCTGCTGTTCAAATAAGGTGTGTCAGCATTTGGGCAAACATGTTATGACGACACCGTCTAATAGGAGATACAAGTTTTTCATAATATCCAAAATACGTTTCAGTAGCTACAAAAGTAGAACCGAAAGAAAATGGGCTTGTTAAGTTTTACGCGAAGCGACACCGTTTATGATTTCGTTAGCCAACTCATGAATTTGGTCAAAATCCTCAGTGTTACAGGCAACCGATGCGGATAAATCTTCACTAGGTAGACGAATATAACTACTTGAAAATCCCGTTGTATTTCCTGCATTTCCAATTTGATACTTGCCATCAGCCATTAGTCCGTTCTTAAACACAAATACACCGTGGGCCATGCGAAAATCATACTTCACATTCAGCTCTGCGAGCTCTTCTCCGTCATTACTCAATCCAACTTTCATCAGTGACTTTAAGCTTTCTGGACTAATAATTTTGCCGCCAAACAAAGCTCTTTCAAACTCCAAAAACCCGCGGACTGAAGCGGAAAATCCTCCGGCTGAAAAAGTACCCGAATTGCTATAATACTCCACCTTAGTTAACTTTCGAGTGAGTTTTGATCTTCGGTAACCTACAGCTCTATTCTGGAGAACTACTCGAGTATCCGTTGGCACTATCTTGTCGGTTCTGGATAATAATTCTGAATTAACAAAATCGAAATAAGATTGATTCGAAAATTTCTCGATGATTAATCCGAGAAGATAATAACCTGTGTTACAAAATTTATACTTCTCTCCCGGATCAAACTCCATAGGCTCAGCCCAAACGTATTCCAAAATGCGCTCTTTGGGAACATCCAATTGCGTTTCTTTCCAATACTGTTTTGGATCCGTATAGTTTTTAATTCCCGATGAATGACTCAATAAATGGGTTATTTCAGCTTTGCTCCACCGTTCGGGAATTTCGGGTAATAAATCTCCCAATGTGGATTCCAATCCAAAACACCCATTTTCAATAAGTTTAAATACACCCACTGCGGTAAAAGTTTGCCCACCGAGGCAAAATCAAATATGGTGTCATCTGCTGCCGGTATTTCGCTGCACAAATTCGAAAATCCAGAATGAAACGCTTCTATTGACCCTTTGTCACAAATCCCCACAGAGATACCAGCCAAGCCGTGTTTTAACCTTGCCCTTTCCAGTAATTCTTGAATTGATTACACCATAAATTATAATCCTAAATCAGCAAAAATCATCCACATTAGCTATCACTAAAAATAACTCAATACCTTAGATTATCTTTACCCGACTTCGGGCCACAAATTATTGAACTATGGTTTTGCTGTTTATTCTATCGCTAGTATTATTCGGAGTAGCAATGTTCATTCATCGCATTAGTTGGTGGATAGATCAAGTATTGGCTGGATTGATTATCATTATTTGCTCGAATTTATTTCTTCAGGCAATGTCCCCTGAAGTCAACTCCTTTCTTTCCATCGGATCAGTGATTATGGTTGAGTTGGGGTTGATTCTGGGAATTATCCTGAACAAAGTAAATCACCTACATCGCTGGATACCTTTTGCCATCGGCTTTGTAATAATTGCAGGAACCGGAACAGCCCTTCTCCAGTTTTGGGATGGAGAATCGTATCGGCTCACTTCAGGATTTTCGAATTCTCAAAACAGCAGATCGTTTTATTTAGCCTTCCTAATTGGAATGTTGGTGTGCGCTGGGGGATCTCTTCCGTTCCAGAAAGCAATCCCAAAGAGTTTGAAAATTCCAGATATAAAGTTTGCAGCCGAATCAATCTCCTTGGTATTCCTAGCAGTAGGACTGGCTTTAAGCTACATGTTTGGTGGTAAAACCTACGGTTTAATTTTAGCAATTATGGGGTGGCAAACGACTAATATTCTACTTGTTCAAAGTAAAATCATCTCCCAAGAAACGATGATCAATTCCGCTACGAACATTGCAATCGGAGTTATGGCTCTACTGGGACTAACCATTAAACTGGATTTGTCTGAATTGAATATCCTCGACCCCGGACGGTTATTCATTGTGATTCTCGGGGTTGTTTTAACTACCACCTTCAGTCTAGCTTCTCACAAAAACATGGAACATGGTACTGTCTTAACCAAAATATTTGTAATCGTAAAAATTCTTGGAGCTGGCCTATCATTACTCTTTATAATACCCCAAATGTATGAACACGACGCAGGACTATTGTTAACAATAGGCTTGGTTTTTAGTAGCTTTTTTATTGGTCAAACAACTAATCATCTTTCACGTGTTGCTAACAAAACAATTCTGCTACTTGCGCTGAGCATTCTTGCAGGGAATGCTGAGGAGATCAGATCTGATTCTACTATTAACGCAGACAAGCTTGAATCTTTCGAACCACTAGACTCTGCCATTGGGAAATGGGTTTTGGCCAAATCTAGCATCAACTTTGAAATTGAAGATCAAAAGGGTGTTTGCAAAGGGAAGTTCAATTCATTTACAGGGACCTTCTCCTGCGATTCGGCATTAAACTGCGCTGTTAATCTTGAAATTGACGTCTCAAGCATTTCTACCAGAAACAAATACCGAGACGAAAGCCTCCGGTCTGACGAATACCTTAAAACCTCAACATATCCAACTATTCAATTCGTCAGTTCGTCAATTATCAAAGTTGACAATCGCTATGAAATGACAGGCGCATTTACATTAATGGGAGTTTCCCAAAACATTTCAATTGAAACCAATTACCTGGGAAAATCTGCCAATCAAATTCACTTTCGGGGCACCACGGAGCTGGACCGAACAAAATTCGGGATGCCATCTTCCACGGTAATTGGCGACCTTATAAAGGTTGAATTCAACGTTCTTTTTAAACCCTTTACTCAACAATAATTCTTTGCTGGAAATGAAATTCCGAGATTTTTAATAGATATACTCCTGTATTCAGTTCGATCTGAAAATTGTGTTGACCAGTAGACAAACCAGACTTTCTGTACACTTCTGCTCCCGATACATTCAGAATTTGAACATCAAATGGTTTTCCCATATTGCTTGCCATCAAACTAAAGCTGCCGTTATTTGGCACCGGATAAATTGAAATCAAGTTTTGTCTACCTTCTGACCAGATGGACAATGTACCATTTACGATGAAGGCGGAATCAATAGCACAACCATTGGCATCCGTTATTACAATCGTATATTCTCCAACCTCCGAAAGGCTATCAATATCTTCATCTGAACTTGCAAAGTTCTCTGGACCTGTCCAATTAAAGCTATATGGTTCCTCTCCTCCCGATACGGAAATATCTATTTCTCCTTTCTTGTCTTGCCAACTTTCAATAGCCGCCACTACAGCTGTAAGGCTCATCGTATCTTGAATTTCTAGCGTTGCCTTTACAGTGTCTTTGCAACCGTAAGTGTCTTGAACATAAGCCTCATAATCTCCTGCTCTCACACCTGACAATGTATCCAAGCTGTCTCCTGTACTCCACGTATACTGATAAGGAAACCCTCCATTAGTAGCAGCTACTACAACCTGCCCAGACAAATCATTTGCACAACTCACGTGATCTAACGAAACCGTATCCAATGTTAAATGACTAATCCCTAATTGAACCGTGTCCATGTCTGGACATAGACCTGTTGTAGCGTAAGTCACGTTATATAATCCAGGGGCACTGTTATTTACATCAATCTGACCATTGAGCTGATTAATAAGAAGCCCCGTTTCGATACTAGCAAACGATCCTCCTGGATTTTGAGTAGTAGGATTTTCCACCACATCTCCATAACAGTAGCCACCTGTTCCAAAATTGAAATTGGCACTACTAACTGGATTGAAGGTAACATCCGTACTGGCTGTATCACCAACATTTGTCCCAAGGATATACCAAATCGTGTGTGTTCCAGCAAAGGTATTTTCCAAATCAATTACGCCAGACAAACTATCTAGGGTAACTGCATTACTTGATGCCTTAAAATAACCACCAGTTTTTCCGTTAATTGTTGGCGCTGGACTTGCACCCTTCAAACAATATGAGCCGGTGTATGTAATCGTTGTCGGAGGCATTTCTGTTAGGGTTAAATTAACCGACGATGTTGGCTGATCTCCCTGAGTTGTGCCGGTAAAATTAACCACAACTCCACTTGCATAAAACACAACATCTCCAGAACCTCTAGCCGGAGCGGTCCAACTACAAGAATATATTCCGCCATTTCCAACACCATCATGCTCAATGTACTGGTGGTTTCCCGCCGATGTAATTTTAGTATTTGGTGTAGTGACGCCACTGAACCCTCCAGCTTGCGTATTGTCCGACAATATAGATAACGCCTGAACGCCATATCCTCCGGGGCTTCCCATTGCAGCAGAAACTACAATTTCAATGATATAGCGCACCCCCGGATCATACTCAAACACCATGTTTCCAAGCGTATCCTTCATAGTGATTGCTACCGAAGCATTGAAGCTTCCTCCGTTATGACATGCACATGTTTGGCCTCCACCAACCGGCGATCCAGTTCGGTCAACATTTGCGGTAGCAGCTACACCATCAGAGTACGATACTAAACCAACATACGCTAAACAAACAATAAGGAATAAGGCGATACAAACGGATTTATTTTTCATGGGTAGATTTGATAATGTCTGTGACATTAAATATATCAAAAGCATACCTATTCGATGTTTAGAGAATATTGTTTTATGTTTAATACAGTACTTTGGCCAATACCATTGGTAAGGATTTGAATAAACCACAACCCAAAATGCCCGATGTTAAAAACTGTTAAACCGTAAATAAACAAACAATTGTACCCTACTTTTGTAAAAATTCCGAGTAATGAATCGCGCCAAAATAAGAAGCCTTATTGCATTGCTATCTGCCGCACTTATCGGATTGATATTCATTCAAGTGCATTGGATTGGCCACGCTGTGGAAGAACAAGAAAAACGTTTCGTTGAAAATGTAAATCTGGCTTTGGCTAAGGTTCCTGGAAAATTATATCAGCAACATATAGTGAATGCTAAGGATTCAAACCAAACTGCTGATTTGATCGACTTACTGCTCAAAAACATGTCTCCGAAAAAATTAATGGACCAAATTGGAATGAGCATATCAATATCGACTGATGACAGCACAATTACACTAACAGATAATAGCCAACCACTAATGCCTCCTTTTTTTGGCCCTAAGCAGAATCGAGCAATTGGGGCCAAATTCAGCCAGGAGAATGTTAAATCCACAATGAACTTGTTTAGAAGTCTCCTTGAGACTCCAAAGAAAGAAATGATGATGCGTCAGTTAGATGCAGAATCCGTTAATAAGGCTATTAATGAAAGTCTCGCCGAACAAGGAATTTCAACGGATTATAATTTCGCGGTTTATGACAACTTCAGCGGAACTGCATTATTTGGTGGTGTCGACTCCGAAAAAATGAACCGCAAACTGCTTGAGTCACGATTTGGAATTGACTTGACTGCTGGCAACTTTATGCTAGCTCGTAAGGCTCTGAAATTATTTTTCCCATCCGCCAAGTCTTATGTTTTGCGCTCTATTTATTGGTTATTTGCTCTTGCGATAATATTACTTTCCATTATTATATACGTTTTCTATACTACCATTTCTACAATTTTTAGAATGAAAAAACTCAGTGAAGTTCGAGATGACTTTATTAACAATATGACCCATGAACTAAAGACTCCAATTTCGACGATCTCGCTGGCTTGCGAAATGTTGACAGACAGCGATGTCCAACGAAACCAACAACAGCAAGACAAATATGTTCAAATGATTGATGATGAAAACAACCGTCTCGGACTACTTGTAGAGAACGTGCTGACTACAGCTTTAATAGATCGCGGAGCGTTAAAATTAAAATTGGACTTTGTCGATTTACATTCTGTCATTGAATCAGTGCTTGATAACATCCGAATTCAAATAGAATCCAGAGGCGGTGAAATTGTGGTTCAGCACAACGCTTCGAATTTCTCAGTGCATGCGGACAAAACACATCTTACAAACGTGATCAATAATCTGGTTGACAACGCCAACAAGTACAGTCCCGACAAACCTGAAATTCAAATAAAAACGGAAAACGTTAATGGATCAATTAAAATTTCAGTAATTGACAAAGGCGTAGGAATAAATAAAGAAAATAGACGTAAAATCTTCGATGCATTATATCGTATTCCAACTGGTAATGTGCACAATACGAAAGGCTTTGGAATTGGACTAAGTTACGTAAAGGCCATTATGGATTTGCACGGCGGAACCGTTGATGTGCAAAGTGAAGTTGGTAAAGGAAGCTGTTTTTCAGTTACCTTGTTGAACTATGAAAACTCTAGACTAGACTCATGAAATCGAACTATTCAATTCTTTTGGTTGAGGACGACCCTAATCTTGGACAGCTTTTAGCCGAGTATTTGCAAGCCAAAGGACATAACTGCGTGCTGAAAACAGATGGCGAACAAGGATATTCCGAATTCAAAAAGCAACGCTTTGATTTCCTGATTTTGGATGTAATGATGCCAATTAAAGATGGTTTTACGCTTGCTAAGGAAATACGTCGAATCGACAAAACCACTCCGATATTATTTCTTACGGCTCGTTCAATGAAAGACGACAAACTAGAGGGGTTCGAAATTGGAGCCGATGACTACATGACCAAACCCTTTAGTATAGAGGAGTTGTTAGCTCGAATGAAGGCCATCCTAAAACGAGCTCAAAATCCGGACAATCAGATCCAAGAGTCTTACCAGTTGGGTAAGCTAAAGTTCTGTACAAAACATTCTAAACTTGAATGGGACGGGCAAGAGAAAAAGCTGACAACAAAAGAATCTGAACTATTAAAGCTCTTGTGCTTAAATGCCAATGGCGTGGTGTCAAGAGAGCAGGCCCTTGAACTCGTGTGGGGAGATAGTAATTACTTTAATAGCAGATCAATGGACGTATACATTACCAAGTTGCGAAAACATTTAGCGCCTGAACAAAACTTGCAAATTGTAAACGTGCACGGACAAGGGTTTAAATTAATTCTACCATAGTAGACTCGCCAAAAAATCCGCTAGGTTTTCTGTTTCTTCTTCTTAGCAGCAGGAAATAGAATATTGTTCAAAATCAACCTATAACCTGGTGAATTTGGGTGCAAGTTCAAATCTGTTGGTGCATCATTCACGTAATGGCGATAATCCTCCGGGTCGTGTCCACCGTAAAACGTCCACTGGCCATTACCGAATTTGCCGTGTATATACCGCACAGTTCCGATAGACTTATTTTCACCCATTACCAATACGTTGGATTTAACAAACTTCTTGTAAAAATCCGTCGTCTGACCCATAAACCCCTTAATAACCCGAGTATGGTTCTGACACAACATAGTTGGAATTACATCCCACTTGGCCGAAAAATCAAACAACATAAACTTATCTCGACTTTCACCTAGTCGATTATGCGCCTTGGACCCATCAATTGTCGAAAATTCGTATTCTAACGGATTCATACTAAGCCTAAAATCTCGAAAAGCAAAAGTGTTTTCAAAATTTAGTTTATCCTGCGCCTGTGGATCAGCCCCATCACCATCAAACATTTGCTCGCATATATCCACACCTTCTGCGGCCAAGGCGATATCATAGGAATCTGTACCTGAACACATCGTAAAAAGAAAACCTCCCCCTGCAGTAAAATTCCTAATGTTCAAAGCAACATCCAGCTTCAAGTTTGAAACCTTTTCGTAACCCAGTCGCTTTGCACGTGCCTCGCTCTCTGCTTTCCTTTTTTGATACCAAGGCGCATTTCGAAATGCCTTGTAGAATTTACCGTATTGCCCCGTAAAATCCTCATGATGCAAATGCAACCAATCGTAGGTTGGAAGCGCACCTGCAACACAAGCAGAATCATAAACCAAATCGTAAGGAATTTCTGCGTATGTAAGAACCAACGTTACCGCATCATCCCAAGGTTGTTTACCCTTGGGAGAGTATACAGCGATCTTAGGCGACTTGTGCAATTTAACGATCTCTTTGTTAACCTCAGGGTTAGCAATTTCCGATTTAATTTGCTGAGCCTGAACATTCGCAATCACCTCAAAAGACACACCGCGAACAATGCACTCTTCCTCAATATCCTTGTACTGATTAACCAAAAAACTACCTCCGCGGTAGTTTAGTAGCCATTCCACCTCTATATCATTTTGCAAAATCCAATAGGCTATGCCATAGGCTTTCAGATGATTTTTTTGAGACGACTCATCCATTGGAATTAAAATGTAAGCCGCCACAAGTTCGGAACTAAATAGTACAAAAAGGACCAAACAAGTAAATAACTGTCTCATAAAGGGAAAATTAACAAAAAACTGCCACAACACATTTCTTGCCGTTATCGAAAAGCTCTAAAATGGGCTATCGTCTTCTTCCGGAAAGAAATCATCAAAGTCGTCATTCATTTTACTTCCGACAACTTTGTTTCCAGATTCATCCCAATCCGTACTTGGAGCCAATTGCGCCATTGCTCCAGGAACTTCGTCAAACGTTTCGAGATTCGCAAACTTGGTGTATTGACCGATAAACCTTAGCACCACCGTATCCGTTGAACCGTGACGATTTTTGGCGATAATGATTTCACCAGTTCCAATCGTTGAATTTCCGTTTTCATCCTCCGTCAGATCATAGTACTCCGGACGGTAAATGAACATTACCTGATCGGCGTCCTGTTCAATTGCTCCAGATTCCCTCAAATCAGACAACATTGGTCGCTTGTCTCCTCCTCTAGTTTCTACCGAACGGCTTAACTGAGAAAGTGCAACAATTGGAATATTCAGCTCCTTGGCAATTTCCTTAATTGACCTTGAAATCGAACTAATCTCTTGCTCACGATTTCCTTTGCCACTGCCCCCAGCGGTCATAAGCTGCAAATAGTCAATAATAACTAAATCAATATCGTGTTGCGCCTTGAGTCGTCGACACTTTGCTCTTAATTCGAAAACCGAAAGAGCCGGCGTGTCATCGATGAAAATTGGAGCATCCGCCAGTCCAGCAAGTCGAGCGTGCAATTGTTCATACTCGTGCGGTTCCAAATTTCCTTTCCTCAACTTGTCAGAAGCAATTTCAGTTTCACTTGAGATTAAACGTTTTGTCAACTGAATAGAACTCATCTCCAACGAAAATACGGCAACCCCATGACCAAACTGCACCGCTGAATTCCTAGCCAAAGACAATACAAAAGCCGTTTTACCCATACCAGGACGAGCAGCCAAAACTATCATGTCGGATCGTTGCAGCCCCGCTGTGATTTTATCCAAATTGGTAAAGCCCGTGGGAATTCCACTAATTCCGTCTTCTTGATTTTTAGCTAATTCAATTTCCTCAATTGCCTGTTGAATCACAACACTCATGGAATCGTACTGTTTTCGAATGTTTCCTTCAGCAACAGTAAACAAATCACTCTCAGCCTTATCCAACAAATCAAAAACGTCTGACGTGTCGTCGTAAGCCAACTTGATGGTTTCAGAAGAAACACGTATCAGTTCCCGGAGAATATACTTCTGAGCAATAATTCTTGCATGCGTCTCCACGTTAGCTGCCGACGCAACTCGATTGGTAAGCAAACTGATATAATATGCTCCTCCAACAAATTCCAAATCACCATTCTGCCGTAGCTTCTGAGTTACTGTAAGGACATCAATCGGCTCTGACTCCCCAAACAACTCATAAATCGCATTGTAAATTTTTCGATGCGATTCCTTGTAAAAACTTTCCGGTTTTAGAACGTCAATCACATCATTAACCGGATTTTTCTCCAGCATCAATGCTCCTAACACAGCTTCTTCCAAATCAACAGCCTGCGGAGGCAATTTCCCTCCTTCCAAATAGCCATTATCTTTCTTTGACCCTACCAAGCTTCGCTTGGGCACTTCCATAAATTTCTCAGACAATCGTTCCATTTTGCAAAATCAAAGATAGATCGTTTTAATCCGGAATCATTCCTCAGCCATGAAAGAAAAGCCAAAAGTTATTCAGACTCGTTATTAACAATTGTTTATTTAATCCGAACTTTGCTTTAATCAACTAATTAACAAATCGATGGCTAAAGACCGTATTACATACATAATTACTATTGGTGCTTTGATGCTTGGTATGGGCTGCAAAAAAAAAGGACTCCAAGCCACCGAAAGTTGAAATCACAAGTCCAAAAAAAGGGAGCTCGTTTCAAATCCCAACTGAATTGATAATTAAAGGCTCAGCCCAAGACGAAACCAAGCTGGAAAAAGTAACTGCTGCAATCCTGGACGAAAACTTCAACCCGATTACTCTGATCAAACCAATAACCGTGATTGACAACAGGGCAGAAGTCAACATCCTATTTGATTTGGACGATATTCAATTAAATTCAGGGAAATATTATGCAAAAATTGGTGCTTCGGATGGCACTAACATTGGCTCCGACTTTGCTCAAATTTCATTGATTGAAGTTCCGCGAACGCTAGACGCTTTATACACGGTAACCACTCCAACTTCCACCGAAACTAGGTTATACAAAATAGATCAAAACAAGCCGGAATTAATCCGGACACTAAACTCGGATTACTTCGGAGCATGTGCGAATTCTCGCATGCAGTCTATCCGAATTGCTGGAATGAAAACCGGAGGTCTATTTAGCTTATCGGCAAAAGAGCTCATTACGCAGTGGGAAACACCTATTTCCATTTTCACCACAGAACCCTATTGCACGGATATTTATGAAGGCCCAAACGGCTTGACTTACGTCAGTGCGACCAAGGGTAACTTGTACGGATACGGTCAATTTGGGTCGCCATCCGTTTCATTTTCACCAATAAAGAATTACCAATTTGCAAAGAGCTGCATTACCGACAAATATGTTATTAGCAGCCAACAGTCTAATGCAATATCGGAATCTCGCATTGTCGTCAATTTTAAAAATAGTATCTCTTCTCGAGAATAATGACAACGAGATTTACCTCCTTGCCAACCAAGGAAACCAAGGACAGCTGCTCACCTATAATGTTGATGGAAATGCTTATAAATCAATCGATTTACCGCAACCCGGCGAGGTTAGCGATCTAATAAAATTAGGTAAAAACCATCTACTTATAGCGCACGAAAACGGAATCTTTACCTATTATAAATCTACTTACACCATTGTGCCATTCGTCAATGGAATTTCGCCCTCTAGTTTGAAATACGATGAATTAAATAAAGTTATCTATTGCTGCGATGGCAATTATTTAAGACATTACAAATAAACGCTACTGTACATTCAAACTATGTAAGGGAAGTTATACTCTTGTACAACAAATAAAAAAGGCCCTTCCGGACCTAGAAATATTTAAGATTTATTCTCTGTCTCCAAACAACCTAAGAAGGAATATAAATAAGTTGATGAAACTTAAGTAAAGACTCATTGCCCCCATAATTGCAAGTTTGTTGGCAGTAGCAGTTCCGCCTTCCAATTCCAAACCAGCACCTATTCTCTTTAATTGCTGCGTTTCATAAGCAATCAAACCTACAAAAATCAAAACTCCACCTCCGTTAATTACATAGTGCATCGTCTCACTGTAACCTGTAAACCAAGTTACAACCATCGCAATGATTAATCCGAACAGAGCCATTCTAAGAATTGAACCAAACCCTGTAAGATCAGTTTTAGTAGTATAGCCTACTAAAGCCATCATTCCGAAAAGTGCTGCTGCGATAAAAAAGACGCTAAAAACTGAAGCCCCTGTATAGGCAACAAAAATATAACTTAGACTCATTCCCATCAGCACTGAAAATCCAAGAAACATGGCCAACAAAGTGGTAGACGAAAACTTATGAAAACCCATATTCATTGCAATAATAAATGCAAAGGGAGCAAACATAACAACCCATCGTAATGGAGTTCCGTGCACCATATTTAGTAAGTCCATGTCGGTTCCAAAAATCCATGCAACCAAGCCCGAAACCAGCAGGGCGCCAAACATATACGAAAATACATTTGCCAAAAAGTTTTTTGCTATCGCATCACTTCTTATCTCTTTATTTAAAACGTTATCCAACATTACTTTCTATTTGTTTATTTTAGTTTTAACCGTAGAACTCTACGTAATTATTTTCAGTTTCTGTCAGCTTTACGCAGTGCAATTGACATCCCAAATCGGCTACCCTATTTTCAATTTGGTTCCAAATGGCAACCGCCAAATTTTCAGTCGATGCCAATTTCCCTTTCATGAAAGGCACATCTAAATTGATGTTTTTGTGATCTAACTTTTCTACAACCTCCTCATTTATAACCACGCTAAGTTCTTTAAGATCAACAATGTAGCCTGTTTCCGGTTTTATTTCCCCCTTAACGGTTACAAAAAGCTGGTAATTGTGACCATGCCAATTTTCATTTGCACATTTCCCAAACACTGCCTTATTTTCCTCATCCGACCAATCTAAATTCCAGAGTTTGTGGGCCGCATTAAATCGCTCTCTCCTTGTTAGGTATATCATTTCAATCTTTAAAGGTAAGCTGTTCTTGTCAAGAATCACACCCAAGCAATAAAACGTGTCAAATTGACCGAAGCAGAGGACGTAAAGTCAATTTTAAGTAGAATAAACATCAAATTGTTCTCGACGCAATGAAAGAACCAAATTAATTGAATTATATTCGCTTTTCAGATTTCAGCACCTTGGCCGATAGTTTAATAATCATACCGACTTATAATGAGAAAGAGAATGCTGAGACAATCATCCGGGCGGTTTTCGAACAATCCGAACTTTTTCATCTATTAATTGTTGACGACAGTTCACCCGATGGAACAGGTGCGATAGTCAAAAACTTACAGTCAGAATTTGCTGGTCGTCTGTTTCTTGAAGAAAGACAAGGTAAACAAGGACTCGGCACTGCATACATCGCTGGTTTTAAATGGGCCTTGGAAAAAGAGTACGAGTACATTTTTGAAATGGACGCGGATTTTTCGCACAACCCTAAAGACCTGATTCGCTTAAGACAAGCATGTGTAGATGGGGCGCACTTGAGTATTGGCTCGCGTTATGTTTCGGGTGGAAAAGTAAAAAACTGGCCATTTAAACGCTGGCTTATGTCCTACTTTGCCTCTGTCTACGTGCGCATGGTTTTATGGGTAAATATTAGGGACACCACAGCAGGTTTTAAATGTTACCATCGCAGTGTTCTGGAAAAAATAAACTTAAACAATGTTTGGTTTGTGGGATACGCGTTTCAGATTGAAATGAAGTATTCAGCCAAGCAACTCGGATTTAAAGTGGTAGAGGTGCCGATAACATTCGTAGATCGTGAACTTGGAGAATCCAAAATGCACATTGGAATCTTTAAAGAGGCATTTTACGGAGTGATGAAAATGAGAGGAAAAAAATTCTAACATAAGTTCCTGCAATGACAGAAATGCTTATTTCTAACGCAACAATAGTAAACGAGGGGAAAAAATTTATTGGCAACGTTTTAATTAAGGGAGAAAAAATTGCCTACATCGGCAAAGAAACTCCAGAACATTCCGATAAAATTGATGGAACGGGTTTACACCTGCTTCCTGGTGTAATTGACGATCAGGTACATTTCCGTGAGCCAGGGCTAACGCACAAGGCAGAAATCGAAACCGAATCAAAAGCCGCCATTGCTGGCGGAACGACTTCATTCATGGAAATGCCAAATACAGTTCCGAATACGTTGACACAAGATTTGCTTCAGGACAAATACGACCGTGCAGCAGAATGTTCTTATGCCAATTATTCCTTTTATATGGGGGCCTCAAACGACAATATTGAAGAGGTTTTAAAAACCGATCCAACCCAAGTTTGTGGTGTCAAAGTATTTATGGGATCTTCGACCGGCAACATGCTTGTCGACAAAGCAGAAGTGCTAGAACAACTTTTTTCGCAATGTGATATGTTAATTGCCACGCATTGTGAAGATGAAGCGACTATTCGCGCCAATGCAGCGGCAGCTAGAGAAAAATATGGAGAGAATGTTCCAATTGCGCATCACCCAATTCTAAGAAGTCACGAAGCTTGTTATCGATCTTCTTCAATGGCGGTTGAATTAGCCACCAAACACAATTCGCGATTGCACATATTGCACATTTCCACAGCGAAAGAGCTTGAATTATTCACAAACAAAAAAGCACTCGAAGATAAGAATATTACAGCAGAGGCCTGTATTCATCACCTTTGGTTTACGGATGAAGATTATGCCAAGAAAGGCACTCATATAAAATGGAATCCAGCGGTCAAAATGCGCCAAGATCGCGATGCTATTTTAGAAGCAGTAAAGGACAATACGATCGACGTAATCGCGACTGATCACGCTCCTCATTCTCTGGAAGAAAAATCTAATTTGTACTTCCAGGCACCATCTGGCGGACCACTAATTCAACATAGTCTGGTAGCACTATTGGAATTAGTAGCCCAAGGCAAAATTACTTTAGAACATGTGGTACAAAAGACGAGTCACGATGTTGCTAGATGTTTTGGACTTCAAAAACGTGGATTCATTCGGGAAGGTTATTTTGCTGATCTTGTTTTAGTAGATCTGAACAAACCTTGGTTAGTAGAGCGTAAAGATTTACATTACAAATGTGGCTGGTCCCCTTTTGAGGGAACAAACTTTAGTTCTGCAGTCGAAACCACCATTATCAATGGCAATATCGCGTTTGACAAAGGTGTATTTGCGGACGATCGTTACGGACAACGATTAACATTCTCAGAGCTATAATGAATTGGGCAAGAACATGTGCTCTACCCCTATCTCTATGGGTTTGTATTCTTCTAGTAGCTTGTAGCCAAAGCGAAGAAATTGTTGAAATTCCAAAACATATTTTGCGACCAGATAAGTTACAGGGTGTTTTGTACGATGCACAAATCCTAGAATCACAATTGGAACTTATTCGTATGCCAGAAGATGCAATTCTGGATTCTTCAACTGCATTCTACAACCATTTGTACCAAAAGCATGGTATTTCATCAGATCAGTTTGATACAACGATTAAGTATTATACTTTAAATGAACCTGGATTACTCATGGCGCTCTACGACTCAGTCATCAAACGACTGAAAATTGAACTGTTAGAGTACGTCGACGTGGAATCCCACATGAATTTTCAACTGAATCATAACCATTTCATTAAAGCATTAACTGAATCTGGAATTGCAGAAGTCTTGAGCAAACCAGAAACTGACCTGAAAATATTTAAATCGCTTACCATGAAGTATTTTGAAGAACACAAAAAAGAATTGCTTCATCATAATATGACTCCAACCGACATGAAGTATTCAATGGATCATTTTTTGCGCAACCAAGATCAACTATTTCAGGTAAAGAGGTCCATAAAACGGACACTTATCAAACGGAAATAATTGTTAGCTGAAGCACTTAAGTCAAGTGTAATGTTTCTTAAAGAACAATACTGCATTTGCCACAGAATCCTCAAAAGAGTTGAATTGAATATCAATGGTTGCATCCAATTTGGCTCGCGAATAACTGTAAGAATTTTGACTCATTCGCATCGTTTCCTTTGTAACCACCGGTGCACGCCGCGAAAACCAACTGACCAGCAACAAAATCCGCCAAGCTAACTCACCCATCAATGGCGTTGCTCTGATGGATGCTTTTGCTTTACCAAGCTTTTCGGCTATCGTAGCGAAGAAATTACAATATGAAATATTTTCCCCTATCACCAGATATCTCTCCGAATTTATCTCGCTATTCATTAACTCCACCATCACCTGCACGACATCACGAACGTCAACCACTGCATTACTGCCAGCAGTGTAAAATTTTAAGCCATCCCAAACTTTTTTAAGTGTTCCTCCGCTTGCTCCTGACGGATCTGCGGGCCCCATAATTATACTGGGATTTACAATAACCGCCGAAAGACCTTCTTCGATTCCTCTCCAAACTTCCATTTCTGCGGCCTGTTTAGCCTTGGAATAATTACTATTGTGCTCACTTTCCTTCCATTCATTCGACTCTTTGATCTCTCCTTGATCGTCGCTTCTGCCAATTGCTGCAGTAGAACTTACGTAACACAGCTTCGACACTTGAAATTCCAAACACAAATTGACAATGTTTGCTGTTCCAACTACATTAGCCTCATACAGCTTGTTCATGTTCCCTTTGCCAAAATCAACGAGAGCTGCGGCGTGGTAAACAAATTCAACACCTATGATTGCAGACTCTAAGGCCGGCACATCCAACAAATCAGCTTCTACCCACTCAATTTGTTCAAAGTACTGAGTAGCAAACTCCGGGCTGTAATGCAAAAAAATCCTTTCTACAATTTCCAAATTGGATGACTTTCTCCTAATTGCCCGAATTCTCTTGCCTTGTTGACACAACTGAAACAATAAATGCGAACCTACAAGCCCCGTTCCGCCGGTTACCAAAATCATGAGCTAAAAGTAGAAAGTATTTATCATAGTGATCTCTGGCTTGTTGGTTATATTTGGGCAAATTTAACACATGGACTTTGTAAAAGAATTGGCTTGGAGAGGCATGATACATCAAAAAATGCCCGGAGTTGAAGACGCAATGCGTAAGGAAAAAACTACTGGCTATATTGGATTTGATCCAACTGCCGATTCTTTACACGTAGGAAGTTTAGTGCAAATCATGATTTTGGTTCACTTCCAACGATGTGGGCACAAACCAATTGCTGTAATGGGTGGCGCCACAGGAATGGTAGGCGATCCATCGGGTAAATCAGAGGAACGAAACTTATTGTCTGCCGATGTGTTAGAACACAATCTTCAATGCTGTCAAAAACAACTAGAAAAATTTCTGGACTTTGATTGCGGAGAAACTAGTGCGGAAGTGGTAAATAACTGGGATTGGATGAAGGAATTCAGTTTTTTAGAGTTTCTCCGAGATGTCGGCAAACACATGTCTATCAACGTAATGCTATCAAAAGACTCGGTAAAAACCCGTTTGGAGACTGGATTATCGTTTACAGAATTTGCGTATCAATTGGTTCAAGGGTACGATTTCGTCTGGCTGAACAAAAATAAAAATTGCAAAGTCCAACTCGGCGGCTCGGACCAATGGGGAAATATTGTCGCGGGCACTGAACTAATTCGAAAAATGACCGGAAACGAAGCCTTTGCAATCACCACCCCACTCATTACGAAGGCTGACGGAGTTAAATTCGGAAAAACAGAAAGTGGCAACGTGTGGTTAGATCGCCATAAAACTTCTCCGTACAAATTTTATCAATACTGGATTAATTCTAGCGACGAAGACGCGAAAAAGTACATTCGTATTTTCACTACAAAAGAGCGCTCTGAAATAGAAATTTTGGAAGCAGAACATGACCAAGATCCTGGTAGAAGGCTACTCCAAAAGGAACTTGCAAAAGATATCACGGTTCGGGTCCACTCGGAAGATGATTATTCTGCGGCTGTAAATGCATCTGAAATTTTATTCAAAAAAGGACAAGAAGCTGTGGAAGGACTTAAGCAATTGCCAGAAGAATTATTTACGGAAGTTTTTGATGGGGTTCCGCAAGTTGAAATAAATAAATCAGAGCTTACAGGAACCGATTTAGTAAGTCTGCTTGCGGATAAATCAGGTTTCTTGAAATCTAACGGGGAAGCGCGTCGTGCGGTTAAAGAAAACTCAATTTCTGTCAACAAGGAGAAAGTCCAAGCAGAATATACAGTGTCAACCGAATCCTACATTCAAGACAAATACATTCTTTTGCAAAGAGGCAAAAAGAACTACTTCTTGGTAAAAGCAATTGATTAAGGAAGTTCTATTTCGAAATTAAAGTCCGTAGGGGGAAGACAGGTTTCATCATTGCAACACATGTAGTTAATTCCACCTTTGACTGATGCACCAGACTTTCCAAGAACCAGCTGTCGGAATTCGGCTTTAACATTGAAGTATCGCACGGTAACTTGAAAATTTGGATCGAATTCTTCATGAATATCTGCTGGTTCAATTACGGCTCCAATCGTCTTGACATGCGCCGCAGAATCAAAGGTAAATACAGTCGGTAAGGGCCCTTCATCACTACTCAGGCTCTGAGAATAAAGATGCCAATTGCCTTGCATTTGGGCAGTCATAACAATTTGGCAGCTATCAGAAGAAAGCCGTTGTGCAGTAACTGTCCATGACACCGGACCTGTATTTTGACCCATGACTAATTGCAACGAACCGAGTAAAAAACATGATAATGTTACTATAAATAAACGCTTATTCATTGATTTCAATTTCAAATGGCGCGTCAGTTGGAGGTAAACATCGCTCATTTTCGCACACCATATAATTGATGTTTCCTTTAACAACAACCTTACCATTAGCGGGATCGACTTTATTCAACTTGATTTTTTGACGGAAATTAACCTCGTCTTCAAAATAGGTAACATCCATCTTGAATGTTTCGTCGTAATGCGTGTGCGTCCCAATCTCCACAATTGAATCTAACAGTTCAACCTCATCATTCTGCTCAAAAGTAATTAAAGTTGGAAGCGGACCCTCTCCCATATCCATGTGTTGCGAATAAGTATGCCACCCTTTGTCAATTTTGCCATGCAAAACCACCTCATATTCTGTTTTACTGATCTTTTCAACACGGTGGTTCCATTTTACAGGCTCCGGAATATCTACCGCAACCGGTGAATTATCTTGCTTCGCTTCAAACTGAAATCCATCCTCCAGTTTCTTCATGGCATCCAAACCACAACTCAACCAGAATACATACTCCGACACATCAGGTGTGTACGCCACTGGATTGTTCAACAACACTTCATTCGGACTCAACAGAGCGTAATAAGGTTGAGAAACTTTTCCAAATTTAAGTTGTTCAAAAGTCGCCCATTTATCCCCGATGGTATTAATCTTCTTCAGTTTCTTAGAACCATCAACCAAGTCAATAGTGACCTCTCCTTGCAATTCTTCTGGCAACTGCTCTAGATCGTCAACGTACAAAGAAACCAGCACATATTTCTCATTGATGATATCAAAAACTTCGCTCTGACTCCATACTTGGTCCTCCATTCTTCGACAGTTCGTACAAGCGTGTCCTGTAAAATCAACCAGCAATGGTTTACCAGAATTCTTTGACTCTTCTAAGGCTGTTTCGTAGTCATGATAACATTGGAGTCCATTCGGACATTCCAAGGGGTACGTCCAAGAGTAATTTGGCGGGGGAGCAAGTCCACTCAGTAGAGACAGGGACTGAAAAGTTCCAGTCTTTGTGTCCAGTTTAAATCCAAACGAAAGATAAACCGCTAGCGCCATGAATAGACCTGCAAGAGAAACTCTTGGGATCCCTATATTTTTGATTGGGCTATCATGTGGAAATTTAATCCATCCCATCAAGTACGCTGCAATTCCAATTGAACACACAACCCAAATCACTAAGAACGCTTCGTACTTCATAATTCCCCAATGCTCCACCAAGTCAGCGGTTGAAAAGAACTTAAACGCCAACGCAACTTCAACAAAACCAAGTACAACTTTAACAGAATTTAGCCATCCACCTGATTGTGGCAATGAATTTAAAAGTGCCGGAAATGCAGCAAAAATTGTAAAGGGCAGGCCAAGACCAACACCAAATCCAAGCATCGCCATAGTAATTGGAACTGGCCCATCTTGCAACGATCCTGCTAAAACTGAACCCAACAAAGGGCCAGTACATGAGAATGAAACTATCGCTAACACAAGCGCCATGAAAACCACTCCAACTAAGCCACCCATGTCTGCTGCCTTATCAGCCTTATTTGCCCATGAATTGGGCAATGTGAGTTCGTAATATCCAAAAAATGAAAACGCAAACACCAGAAATACAACAAAGAAAATTAAATTAAGTACCGGACCAGCGGCAACTTTATTAAGCATTTCAGGGTCTGTACCCGGCGCGTAAAATGGCAGGCTTAGTGCCACATAAACAAGAACGATCGAAAATCCGTACAAAATGGCTTTAAAGGTTCCTTTACCCTTCTCATTTCCTCCCTTGGTAAAGAAACTAACCGTAAGGGGTATCATTGGAAAAACACAAGGAGTAAAAAGTGAAACTAGTCCTCCCCCAAGCCCCAAAAGGAATATCATCCAGAATGATTTGCTTTCTTCTTCTCGTTCACCACACTCTGGAATCACTGGGCTCGAAAGATTGACATTCTCTACCGGGGGGATAATTGCCAACGTCTTTGCATCCGTTTTGTATTCTACTTTTTGTTCAATTTCTTTTCCCCTACCAAGATCAATCTGAAAACTGTAATCATTTGGCGGCATACATTCACGGTCATTGCAGACCATAAAATTGACGTTCCCTTTTAGAATCTTATCCTCTCCTAAAACTCTAACCTTTTGAATAAACAGACCTTTATTGCTAAAAAAGGCAACCTCCATATTGTCAAAAACGGGTTCCTTCTCAACATGAATACCTGATTCTTCGGCCTTACCTATAAGTTCAAAAGCATCGTCCGTTTCAAAAGAAACGTAAGTTGGCAATGGCCCTTCATCACTCATCTCCATAAACTGTGAGTAAAGGTGCCATCCCTTTTCAATTTTTGCCTTGATTCTAACCTCATAGTGATCATCTACCTGTTTCGAAACAACAGACCATTCCACTGGTTCGGAGAATTGTCCGACAGCACTGCACATTACAAATCCAATAAACAAGGTGAAGACAGCCGCAAGAATTCCTTTCATTAGCTACTCATATTGTTGATAATTCCAAATGTAACTAAAAACAAAATGAAAGAATTATATTTTGGCCGACATTTTATACGGTTCTAATCGAAACAAACCTACCGGAGGCAACACAAATGTACAGGGGCAGTTAAGATTACTCCACAAAATGAGCTTTTAACCGATTGCCTAAAGAATTACGTCCACAATTCTTCTGATGGGCATCGTCATTCCACTTTTCAAAACTATATGCCTTTGGCCAGTTGCCCAAATAGTGGTCCGGACTTCCTTGAGTCCAATGCTATCCTTAAAGATTATTCTAACCTTCGTATGGTGTAAATTACCCAATGAAGTGGCTTGAACTAATTTTTTACGAAGCGATTTAAATTCCGATTCTCCACGGTCCACCGGATCTTTTGGAAAAAACAACTTTATTACCTCTTCTTTTTCTAACAGTAAAGGACGTGTAGTGTATGAATTCATAGTCTATCAGTAAAAATTAGAAGTTAAGGATAACCCTTGAGCGATATTAAGAGCGTACGTAAACCCTACTCGAGGGTTTCAATTTTTAGCACTTTTTTTACCTTTTTTCGAACTTTAAATGAATCGCTTACACGGTGACCAATTACCCAAATTATCTCTCCCAATCCGTCCACAAGAACATATATTGACTGCTTTTTTAGTAGGTCGACTTTTTGATCAATCAAGAAATCGCTCACTTTTTTACTCCCCTTCATTCCAAATGGAACAAATTTATCGCCTGCAGCCCACTTTCTTACCGTCAATGGCAATGTGATTTTGTCAATATCAACTAGTGCAATAGTTCTTGGAACTTTAAGTTCAATCAAAGTTTCAATACAAGAAAATTCAAGGGGAACTACGCCTGTTATTTTCGAGGGAATTTGATCGATTTGGAAAGATTCAATGGAGTTAAATTCCAATTTGGACCGAACTAAAATCTGGTTCCTGTCAACAACCAGCATGTGGCTTTCCGACTCAAAACTCCTACCCGTATTATTCCAAGCGGACTCCAAATCTGTTATTTGACTGTCCGAAAAACCATATTCGTTCAGAATATTCCAAAGCAAAAATTGCTTGTGAGAACTTTCATTCAAAATGAGCTTATCAATTAAAATGATGTCCGATTCGCGGGCAACACACTTTGCCATTTCTTGCTCGAGTACAGCCTCAACAAATTGTCTGGTTTCTTGAAGGTGCTCTATCGTTTTAGCAACATTCTCGTCAAGAGACGGATTTATCTCGCGCAAAATTGGTAGTATCTGATTTCTAAGCCTATTCCTTCGGTATTTATTATTCTTATTAGATTCATCCTCTCGAAAATCCAAATCGTTAGATCTGGCATAATCAACAATCTCTTGTCTGGTTATATGCAGAAAAGGACGAATTAATTTGTTATGCACAAACTTCATTGCACTCAACCCATTCAATCCGGATTTTCGGATAGCGTTTAGAAAAAAGGTTTCAACATTATCGTTTAAATGATGAGCAGTTGCTATTAAATCAAATCCTTCTCGCTTCAAAATCTTATCGAAATAAGCATAACGCAGTTTTCTGGCTAGTTGTTGAGTCGATTCTCCTGCAACTTTCATTTCTTCGTTGAATTCTTTGTAAAAAAACTCTACCTCCAAATTACCGGCTAGTTTTCTTACGAATTCAGCATCTTGAACCGAAGCTTCACCGCGAAGATTAAAATTACAGTGTACTAAACCGATTTGAACTCCTTCCGCTTTAAGAAGATGAGCAAGGACAGTAGAATCTACTCCTCCACTTACTGCTACCAGCACCCGTTTAAAACGATAGTTTGGGTAGTTATCAACCAGGCCGTTTCGAACCCTATCCGCTAACTTCACACTTTTCCAAGGCATTTACAACGGAGCGAAGTTTAACTTGAGTCTCTTCGTACTCCTCTTCTGGGTCAGATTTATCGGTAATGGCACCTCCAACCATAAGCGAGAGGTAATTGCGTTGAGCGTTATAAACTATCGATCTTATAACCACATTGAAATCGAAATTTCCATCAGGAGCAATAAATCCCAGAGCTCCAGAATAAACACCGCGTTTGGTACATTCTAATTCCTCAATAATTTGCATCGCTCGAACCTTCGGGGCTCCTGTCATCGAACCCATCGGAAAAAGACCTTTAAGCACATCTACGTTGGAGAGATTATCCTTCAATTTTCCAGTTACAGTAGAAATCATTTGATGTACCGCCGAATAGGAATGGACTCCACACAATTCCGTTACCCTAACAGAACCCGACTTACAAATTTTAGACAAATCATTTCGAACCAAATCTACAATCATAATGTTTTCACTTCTGTCTTTCTCACTCGCTTCTAGGCTATTTTTTGACGCTTGATCCAGCACAATATCTTGAAATCTGGGCGCAGTGCCTTTCATCGGCTGAGAAATTATTTCATCGGAATTCCTTCGAATAAATCTCTCGGGGCTCAAAGAAATTACGCAGTAATCTTTATGTTGGAAATAAGCAGTGAATGGAGCCTGATTTCCAAAATTCAATTGATCGAATAGAAAGGCTGGTTCAATATCTGGATCAGAATCAAAATACTCTATACAGTAATTCAATTCATAAACCTGTCCTGCTCTAATGCATTCCTTTATTTTGGCTACATTTTCTAGATACTGACCCTTGCTCACTCTTGAGTGAAAATTTACCCTAAACCCAGCATGCTCATCAATACAATCTGAAATACTCAGAATTTCATGAATACGCTTCTTTTCAGCGCTATAAGCAGCATCATATTCCAATTCCCATTGGTCTTTTTCAATTTGCCTTAGCAGAACCTTTGGCCTGATAAACTGAATCCTTGGAAAACAGCAATTATCTGGATTGTTGGAAGCAAGCTTTTCAAGCTCATTCTTTAAGTCGTACGACAAATAACCAAACCAATGACCTTCCGATTTGCTAAGTTTTTCATCTAATTTTTGCCAACAATCTCTATCAGATAAAAGTTCCTCGGCACAGCCTATTGCAAGCAAACTTTGACCACCGTTTTTGAGAAAAACACAGGTTTCAAAAGTGCTGGCTAATTTTCCAATCTGAAGATTATCTAACGATAACAACATTTTGGCCTTGGTACTTCTGTCTCTAATCATCTAAATTTTGAACCTCAAGGACAAAAATACAACATGAATACTGATTGAGCCGTTAACAACTTAAATCAATAGTAACCCCATAAAAAAGCCCCACTGCAATGCAATGAGGCTCGGTATTAGTCTCAATTCTATTTATCTCATTTTCACAAAACGTCCAGTTTCTGTCGATCTCTCACTCATTAATTTCACGATATAAGTACCAACCGGCAGATTTTGAACATCTAACCTTAACTGAACTTTGCCTGAATTCAAATTTTGATATTGCTGTGTTCTAAGTAAAGCTCCATTTAGATTAAAAATTTGAATGTTAATATCTCCTCCATTAGAAAGTTTAGGTGATACCCAAGTTTCTACATTTGCCGGATTTGGATATATCGTCAGCTCGTCAAATCCATTTTGGTCCGCGGCTTGATCTTCAATTCCTACATACTCACTCGAGCTCCAAATTCCACGACCATGGGTTCCAAGATAGATTTTACCACTGTTTACAATAGAGCCTTGTTCTCCCCATTCTCTCCATTGTTGAACTACCTCGTAGACAGGAACATGCCCGATTTCATTATTCATGGCATACCACTGATCTCCACCATCGTCGGTGGCGTAAGCGCCATAATAAGTTCCAACAACCATTTTTTGATCATCTCTGAAATCAATAATACCATCGAAAACAGGCATATCCATCAAATTACCCTGGATAGATTTGAAAGAGGCTGAACCTGTAGCATTGTTAGACTCCCAAATCTTATCTCCCCCGCCAAAACCGCCGCAGGTAACCAACACATGATCCGGATTTCTTGGATCAATGTCTATTCCTCCAATCGCATTAGATCCAGTAATCTTATCGCCTAAACTCTTTATCGACAACCCAAACCGTTTCAAATTGGCACTAGCATATTTTGACGAGTCCTTATCACTTGGCCAATCTCCGTACATGTTGTTTAAGTTAGATACTCTAAACAACCCGCCGTTCTCAGTTCCATACCACAAATGACTTCCATCCTTGGAGAATTCAAAACACGTTACTCCCTGTTTCCCCTCAACAATTCTCCACCACTGCTGGTTCGTTTCTGCGAAGCGCATCATGTCTCTAGAAATCCAAATTCCTGCTGTACCCAAATCTACAGCACATATACTTTGTGCATAATCCATGAAATATACCGTGTCCAAAGTTGCGTTGAATATAACCTCTTTTCTTTCCATCCAAATGGTGTCTTTAGTTTTCGGATGAAGTGCATAATGCCAATTAAAAGTCCTGATAATCTGCCCAACACTATCGTTTCCATTTACGTCTTTAAAAGTCGAATCCAGTTCAATATCCTTATCAACAAAGCCATCAGAAGTAAGAGTGTCTGAATAATACAAATCTATTGGAGTTACCGTATCGAAAAGAACCCCAAGAGTTCTACTAACATACGACACAGAGTCTCCCGCTTTATATTCCTTTTCCGCTAAAAAGGTAATTCTATCTTTTGTATTCTTGTCATAAGCATTTTCAAAGACACCGAATATTGAAACAAATGGCTGACCAATTCCTTCTTCTCCGTATGACTTGTCTTTTCCCCCAACAGTTTTATTAACAGCTTCATTTACAACAGCAGAAAAAATTGATGAGGGTTTATCCCAACCAGCCGTACCTCCGTTTATGCGACGTATGTTACTATACTGAGAACTGGCAATAACCGCTTTTCTGTCTATATCTGACAAATAAACAGTGTTTCCATCACCTCCACCTATAGAACGAAACTCAAAAGCAGAAAAATCAGCTGCATCCCCAGACTTAAAATTTGTACCATTATCTTGAGCTCCCCCTGCAATATCCCCATATCGGTTTACTGCGATATCGTAGAACTGTGTAACATTATATCCTCTGTTATGCGCTATATAAGACTTAGCACCATCGTCGGAAACAGTTACTCCTCCATCAGAACCAATATATAGCCTACCTTGTGAGTCCCACGTAAGCCGATGTTTGTCAGCATGTACCCACGTTTGATCAGACAAACCAAATGCCTCATGATACTCGGCAATTTTAGACCAATTACCATTGTAATAACCAAATAGTTGAGTTCCTCCAACGATAAATTTTGTCGGATCATCAGGGAAGAATGATACGGTAGCATCAAAAAGACCTTGCCCAGGTATTCCCTCTTTTTCATGACTAAAAGGATAAAGCGACTTTGATTTACCCTGGGCAATTTGCTGCCAAGTCAAACCTGCATCCTCAGACAAATACGCGCCTTGCAAAACCTCAGTATTGTTAACCCCTACCGCAACGACCGAATAAGCTCCATTTTTGTTTTTTACTTGAGACACATCATAAACCATTCTTTTCAGTCCGGACCTTGGCAAAACCTGACCCGTTGGATAAGCCTCAAAAGTATTTCCTCCATCTGTAGAACGATAAGTGGTAACACCAGATTTTAATCCGCCAACAATCATAAGCTTACCGTCTCCTGAAAAATCAATATCAATCACGGTGGCAGGAACATCTGGATGCATTACAAGCGCATCGGTTCCCTGATCATAGGAGTGCAGCCGCAGCTTTGAACCAATTCCCCCAATCCAGATTTTATCGGCATCGAGCACATCGGCGCAAACCACATTTACATTCCAGCCCTCAGTCCCTGGCAATGACTGAAAACTATCCCCACCATCATCCGAAAACAACACGCTGTAACCACGCTGAATGCCGGCAGTATTAACTTGAACTTCGCGACCTTCGAAAGTCTTGGCACCAAAAGCCACGTACAACCTTCCACTTCCTGTAATGTCTATTGACGAAACCCCAATCGGAGACTGCGCACTTTCATTCATCATGAAATCATCAAAAGCCTGAACCCTTGTCCACGTAGTTGCCCGATCCGTAGATTTAAACAATCCACCACCGACAGCTCCAGCATAAACTATGTTGTCATTTGTAGGATCAACAACCACTGCTCTGGTTCGTCCCCCAACATTATTAGGACCTTCCTCAACAAATTTGTAATCTGGTTGACGAAGCCCTGCCATATTCCGAACGGCTGCAAATGCCTCTTGAAAATCACTGGCCTCTACCTTGCCCGTAACTGCATTTCTTGTCATTGTTTCAAAGTGTTCTCTAGCTCCTCTGTAACCATATTTAGCCTGCCCTGAAGCTGATGCTTTTTCATCACCTTCATCAAAGTTACAATTAGATTGATGCTCCGAACTAATCCAAAAGCCTGTTACACAAGATGCCAAAACCAAAAATCCAATAACCGTTGTTCTCATATCCACTAATAAATTATATAACCCTCGTTGGACGCAAGTTAATATTTTTTTTTACCGATTGTGACCTTTGAATAATTCAGATTGATGTTTTAGAAACTGTTTAGTGTGACTTTTTAACTGGTTTCTTTAATTCCTTCCGATCGGTAACCAATCAATTAAAGTGTCTATCTCCTTGAAAAACTTATTCTTAGACGTGCGTCGATCAACATCGTAACTGGCAAAACTCATCTGAGATATATTGGTCTGTTTGTAACTCATTTATCAGCAACAATATAAAGGATGTATAGAATGAAAAATCAACCAACAACAGAACTTAATCAACAATCTGAAACTACTTTATGCGCAAAGGTCTCGAGTCATGAGACTTTTAACGAAAATTCAACCTTTAAAGATTCCAATTTGTAAACTTTTTTAAACAACAAAATCACTGACAACGACGGCTTGTTTAGAATCACATTTTACCAATCAATTCTACAAGTCGATTAGAATAACCAGCTTCGTTGTCGTACCAACCAACTACCTTCACCATATTACCAATGACCGAGGTAAGTTGACTATCAAAAATGCACGAATGCGGATTACCAATAACATCGATTGACACAATAGGATCTTCCATGTACTCAAGAATTCCAGCAAGGGATTTGGCCGCAGCTTGCTTAAAAACAGAGTTTATCTCATCGACACTAACCGGATTTCTTACGGTACAGGAGAAATCGGTTAGCGAACCATTCGGAACAGGAACTCTGATTCCACACCCACCCATTTTGCCGTCCAAATGAGGAAAAATTTTGGTAATCGCCTTTGCCGCACCAGTTGTCGTAGGAATTATAGAATAGGCCCCAGCTCGCGCACGTCTTAAATCACTATGCGGTGCATCATGTAGCGATTGATCCGTAGTATAAGAGTGAACAGTAGTAATATACCCGCTCTCGATTCCACACAACTCATCCAATAGTTTAACCAATGGAGCGGTACAATTTGTTGTGCAGGAAGCATTGCTGACCAAATCCCAATCATTATCCAGAACCCAATCATTAATACCTAGAACAACAGTCTTTACAGCAGCACTAGGCGACGGGGCTGAGATTACAACTTTCTTGGCTCCTGCGGTAATGTGCCGTCTTGCCTCTTCACTTGTTTTAAAATTTCCAGTACATTCAAGGACAATATCAACTCCCAACTCGTCCCAAGGTATATTTTCAGGATTGGATTCGTTAATCATTTGCACCCGATAACCATTCATGTGAATGGCTCCCTTGGAAACTGTGATCTCATGGGGATATTTACCATGAACCGAATCATATTTTAATAAGTGACTTATTGTAGCAATACCGGCAAGATCGTTTACCGCCACCAAATCCAGGTGCGGCAGATTTGTAGTAGTAAGTAACCTTGCTACCGATCTACCTATCCTACCCATTCCATTAATACCAACTAATACCTTACTCATTATTCCAAAACTAAAAAGCCTCACCGAATATCGATGAGGCTTGTAAGTATAGTTAATTTGAATTATCTCATCTTAACAAATCGACCAGTTCTGGTAACCGTTTGCCCATTTACTCTCACCACATAGGTTCCAACCGGCAAATCTTTTACCTCCAAACGTAATTGACCTCCACCTGGGGTAACAGCAACATTAGACCTTGAGTAAACTAAAGATCCATTTAGGTCGAAAACTTTCACATCAATTTCTTGATCCTTTACCGAACTTAGTGATAGCCAAACATCATTAACTGATGGATTTGGAAACAACACTAAATGTTGGCTATTTTCAGAATTGGTAGTTTCATCTTCAATTCCAACATATTGACTCGTACTCCAAATACCACGTCCATGTGTACCAAGGTATATGCTACCACTATTGATAACTCCACCATCATCACTCCATTCACGCCATTGTTGAACGACCTCAAAAACAGGGACATGGCCAATCTCGTTGTTCATTTGATACCAATTAGCTCCTCCGTCCTCAGTAGCGTAAACACCGTAAAATGTTCCAACAACAATTTTATTCTCATCTCGATAATCAATGATTCCATCGAACACTGGCATGTCTGGCAAATCTCCTTGGATTGATTTAAAAGAACCTGTACCGGTCGCAGTATTTGATTCCCACACCTTAGCTCCTCCGCCAAAACCGCCGGTTGTAACAATAACGTGATCCGGATTGTTCGGATCAACATCAATTCCTCCAATTGCGTTAGAACCAGTTATCTTCGAGCTTAAGTCTGTAACGGTTAACCCGAACTTTCTCAAGTTCGCACTAACATAAGCAGAAGAGTCTAATTTTCCATCGGGCCATCTTCCATACAAATTATCTAAATTGGAGATGCGGTACAAACCACCTGTTCGCGTTCCGTACCACAAATAATTTCCATCTTTCGCAAACTCCAAACAAGTCACATTTTCATTTCCTTTATTTCTAATTCTATACCACTGCGGATTTTTCTCCCCAAATCGCATCATATCCCGAGAAATCCAAATTCCACCTGAAGCCATATTTACCGCACATAAATTTTGCGCGAAATCTATAAAGTAAACTGTATCCAGAGAAGCATTAAAAATAACATATTTGCGCTCCATCCAAATGGTATCGCTAGAATTAGGATGAATCGCATAATACCAATCATAGTACTTAATCACCTTGCCAATGCTATCGTTACCATTGATATCCTTAAATGTTGAATCCACTTCGAAACCTTTTTGAACAGAATCATCAGGCCTTAATGTATCAGTATAATACAAATCGACTGGAGTAACTTGGAGTAACTGTATCAAATACAACTTTCAAGGTTGGACTTTCATAACTTACAGAATCTCCCGCTTTGTACTCTTTCTTAGGCAAAAACACTACACGATCTTTGGTGTTCTTGTCGTATCTATTTTCGAAAACATCGAATACTGTAAAAAATGGTTGACCTGAAGACCCGCCACTAAATGCATTTTTATCTTTATTAGTCTTCTTAACAGCTTCAATCATAACCTTGGAAAAAATTGAAGTATCATAATCCCAACCTAATTGTTTATTGTTACGTCTCGCAAAAAACGAAAACTGAGAAGTTACAACCGCAGCTTCCGAATTAATGTCTGACAAATAGGTGGTAAATCCATCCCCTCCTAAAATCTCCGTGAACTCCATTTCGCTGTAATCCGTCGCAGTTCCAACATTATACAGTGTACCATTATCTTGTGTACCGCCAGCAACTGCACCAAATCGATCAATTCCAATATCGTAAAACTGGGTCACATTATATCCGCGGTTGTGTGCTAAAAATTTCAAACCATCCTCAGAAACGGTCACCCCACCATCAGAACCAATATACAATCTACCTTGCGAATCCCATTCAAACTCATGCTGATCAGCATGCACATGCTTTATACTCGCTAAACCACCTGAACCATTAGTAGCAATATTAGACCAATTACCTGAATTATATCCATACAACTCAACCCCTCCGATAAAAAATTTATTTGGATCATTAGGATGAAAAGAGATTGTCGCGTCATAACTTCCTTGACCTCTAGCCACATCTGCACTATTTGAAAATGGATGAAGTGCAGAACTTCTGCCTGAGGCGATTTCAGTCCAATCCAAACCATTGTTTCCGGACAGATAAACTCCGGCAAGCACATCATTGTCATCGACCGCACATGCTACCACTGAGAATGCTCCGTCCGAATTCTTGACTTTTGAAACATCATACACCATTCTTTTCACCCCAGAACGTGGCAGAACCTGTCCTGACGGAACAGCCTCAAAGCTAGCCGTGCCATTCAAAGCAGAGAAACTATCGCCACCATTATCGGAGTACAACACACTATATCCACCTTGAGAACTTGAAGAATTAACACTTACTCGTACTCCGGACTCAAAACTGGAGGCTCCAAATGCAACGTACAACCGACAGTTTCCAGTAATATCAATAGATGAAATACCACAATCGAACCAAGAGATCCTCTAGACCCAGCTATAAAATCATCAAGAGCCTGTACTCTGGCCTAGGTCTTAGCCCTATTTGTGGATTTGTACAAGCCCCCAGATACACTCCCCGCGTAGACAATATTGTCATCCGCTGGGTCAACCACCAGAGCTCTAGTTCTTCCTCCTACATTATTCGGCCCCTCTTCAACAAATCTAAAATCTGTAGACCTAACATTCGAAAGACTTTGAATAGACGCAAAGGCTCGAGTAAAATCAGACTGCTCAACCTTTCCAGATTCAGCATTTTTGGTCATCATATCCATAAACGCTTTCGCACCTTTGAATGCTCTAGCCTTTTGCTCGGACTCGTCAATTGCAAATCCCCCAGTTTTCTCTTTTTCACAACTCGTTGCGTTCCACAAGTCCAAACTCCACACGCTGAGGGCAAGAACTAAAACACCAAGTAAACTTTTTAACAAGGTATACTTCTTCATCACTAAATAATATTGGTAAATACTCTGTTCTCAAAAGTATGAAATTTTGCTGTCTAACATGTAACCGAAACATATAACTGAAAACCGCGGCTTTGTACGAATAAAATCGCGAATTGAGCGACAAGTAACAACATTAACCGATCCTATTGTGATTAAAACTTAACTGATGCCGAACACCGTTAAATACTTCAAATGGCAAAAATGGACTACAAATCAGTCGAATAAATGCTTTTCGGCATGATAGGAAGACCTAACTAAAGGACCACTTTCTACATATCTGAACCCCATTTCCAAACCGATCTCTTTATACTTATTGAACTGTTCTGGCGAAACAAACTCAGCAACAGGCAAATGATTTGAAGTCGGCTGCAAATATTGTCCAAGGGTAACTACATCAACTCCAACAGACCTTAGATCTTGTAATGTTTCTATTACCTCCTGTTCGCTTTCCCCAATTCCTAACATCACACCAGATTTGGTTCTCATTCCACCTTTCTTAAGTCTCCTCAAAACTTCCAGACTTCGGTCATATTTTGCCTGAATCCGGACCTGTTTGGTAAGCCTTCGCACTGTCTCTAAATTATGCGACACTATCTCTGGCGCAACGTCAATTACTAATTGTAAGTTTTCCCATTTACCTGCAAAATCAGGAATCAAAGTTTCAAGAGTGGTTCCAGGCGATTGTCTTCTGATGGCCCGCACTGTTGACGCCCAAATTTCAGCACCTCCGTCCTTCAAATCATCACGATCTACGGACGTAATTACAGCGTGCTTCACCTCCATCAATTTGACAGACTGGGCAACTCTAGCAGGCTCAAAAATGTCCACTTCCTCTGGTTTACCAGTAGAGACCGCGCAGAACCCACAAGATCGCGTACAAACATTTCCAAGGATCATAAATGTAGCGGTACCTGCCCCCCAACATTCACCCATATTTGGGCAATTTCCACTTTCACAGATAGTATGCAACTTGTGCTCGGACACCAAGCCACGTACTTTTTTGTAACTCTCCCCAACAGGCAACTTCACCTTTAACCAACTCGGCTTCTTCCTCTTGCTAGGCTTTTCTGCCAACTTTACATTGTCTTCTCCCATTGAAAGCTTAGATCAATTTTTTGCCAAAAGTAACCGCAATATACAGGGTTCCAAAAAGAAAATTATTGCTAACCGCCTCAGATTCGACCATAATTGGAATTTTCCAAGGGTATGCGTCTAATACTGCACCCACCTCGACAGACTTAATTCCTTGCTGTTTAGAAGAATGTTCGAATTGCAGGCCTAACTTCGCAAATCCACCAGGATGAACATCAAGCTCATCCAAACCAGTCAGCCAAGGCGCACGTCCATAAATGTTTGACGGAAAATGTTCATTTGGGTCATATCTTTCCTCTGTAACAACGCCTACCCCATTGTACTGATGAAAAATCTCCAAATATTCGGGTTTAGTGAAAGCTATTGATGGGCCGAAAAGTGATATAGCACTAATTTCGACACCTTTTTTACGAATCTTATCGAATAAAATCTTCTTGTAGCCCCATTGCAGGCGGACAAGAAACATTGAGTTCAGCTTCCCATATGAATATCCACGGGCGTTATCGTCAACTCGCCTATGGATTTTCTTTTCCTTGAGATGCCTCATACCTACAACCTCCACACCCAAAACCCTTTTTCTAAGGTAAGTTTTGTGCTTCCATTGGTAAAAGCAAGCACCAAATCCTTGCGTGTGGATAACACCACCGCCGTAATACGCTTTTTTAAAAATTACCTGATTAACTTGAACTTCTGCCCGCTGTCCTACACACGTACAAACCGCGATTAGAAACAAACCAACAAATATGATAGTACATCTGCCAAACTCCATCATTGTAAAGTTACAAATTCCAATGCATGTTTTGCAACGCAGCCAACTGAGCTTAAAGTATGAGCTAAACGAATCGTTTTGAGATTTCTTAGAAACAATTTCAAGTGATCAGAATCCTTTCCCTTTCGGAAAGCTCTGAAAAAAAATACAGAAAAATCGAATCTATCAACCCTTTTGGACCTCAGACTTTACATAATCTACGCTTGTTTCCACGTTAGGGCTTTCCATCTTTTCTTGTGTATACGCAGGGCATCTTTGATGTGAAGAACATCCTGTCACAAATACCCCAAGGAAAAACAATATTATGATTGTTGTCGAAGTCCTCATAATCAAAATAGGTCTTAAATGTTATTGCTAATAGCCAACAGCGACATCAGCTTGTCCGCGAATATACGGATTTACGAATAATGACTTAACGGGTTACAGCACTATTATATTACTTGTTCAACAATGTTAGTCAGTATGTTATCTGTAATTCATCCGTTCCACTTCGGATCAAGTCTCTAATAAACACCGAGCTATTTCTCCCTAACTTAATCCACCCAAGTCCATTTAAGTGAGAAAAGAAAGACCAAACTATATTAATGTTTATCTGGAATTTAAACCGACCAAATCTAGATCGAAACACCATCCGACGGCCTACCGCATTTTAAACCGACATAAAAACCTCCGCTCGTCTAATGGGCACCAATCCACAACACTTTTACCTAAAATTTTTATACGAAAAGACGAATTACATTTAAAAACATATTACATCCGTACTTCTTTACGTTCTTACCAACTATGTATTCGATAACTTGCGCACAATTTCCTCAGGATTGATTATTAAAGGATAATTAGATGAATCAAGACACAATCAACCCGGTTATAGAACCTACGTGGCAAGCAGCACTACAATCTGAATTTAGCTCACCATATTTTACTGAACTCGTTAAGTTCCTTAAGTTGCAAAAGAGCAGCAAGAAGGTCATTTATCCTCCTGGTAAAAAAATCTTCGCCGCATTTGATAAAACCCCATTGGATAAAGTAAAAGCTGTAATAATTGGTCAAGATCCTTATCATGGACCTGGCCAGGCAAATGGTCTTTGTTTCTCGGTATCGGATGGAATTAAACAGCCTCCCTCATTAAAGAATATTTTTAAAGAATTAGCTCAAGATTTAAACTGTCCGGCACCAACATCTGGCAACCTCGAACGATGGGCTGATCAAGGAGTATTAATGCTTAATGCGACTCTAACAGTTGAACATTCCGCTGCTGGCTCTCATCAGGGCAAAGGTTGGGAGCAATTTACAGATGCGGTAATCCGGACTGTTTCCGACAAGCTCGAAAATGTTGTTTTCATTTTATGGGGCCGATTTGCTCAGAACAAGGCGTCGTTGGTAGACATTAAAAAGCACCACATTTTAAAAGCCGCTCATCCGTCGCCATTCTCTGCACATTCCGGATTCTTTGGATGCAAACATTTTTCCAAGACTAATGAATTCCTTCACTCAAAAAAATTGGAAGTAATCGATTGGTCGTTGCAGTAAAATGAAATTACTAACCACACTATTTTTAGGTACTCTTGCCTACTCGTTAATAGGTCAAACAACCCTAGTTCGAGGACTATCTAGCGTTACACACCTTAAAGTAGACACAGTTTACAAACGAAGCGATTCTCTAGAAGTGAACAAAATAGCATCAAAAGTCTATTTGTCCCTAATCAAAGGAGGTTATATCGGTGCTTCTTTAGACAGCACCACCCGATCTGCAGAAGGAGTAGAACTTTGGTTTTGGACGGGATCAAAGATTGAATTTACTAAACTCAATTTTGATTCGACCTGCCAGTCAATAATGGGCGCAATTGGAGTAAATAGAGGTGCCTTCGCCAATCGACAGCTTCGTCCGATGGAAGTAAAAAAGTTAATGTCCTCAGCCGTTGGCCATCTCGAAAACAATGGATATCCTTTCGCCCGCATGTGGTTAGACTCTATTCAAATGCATCACGATTCCCTCTCAGCGGTATGCAAATTGGATAAGGGAGAGTTGCTTCAGGTAGACACAATTTACATTAAAGGCGGCGCAAAACTAAGTCCAACATACATTTACAATTATATTGGCCTTAAACCCCACGACGTTTATTCTGAAAAGTTAATCCGGCAAGTTGATACGCGACTTTTGGAAATCCCGTTTTTAACTCAAATAAAGGGTTCTGAAGTAGAATTTTTTCAAGGGAAATCTAGGCTACATATTTATGCGAAAGACAAAAAAGCCAATTCGATGAATGGAATCCTTGGCGTACAGCCAGACGAAAATGGCAAAATCACTTATACCGGAGACGTAAGAATCATATTATCCAGTGCTTTGAAAAGAGGTGAAGTCATTGACTTGAATTGGCGTGCTTTGCAAGGTGGCACACAAGACTTACAGTTCAAGGTTAATTATCCTTACTTATTCAATTCATCTATTGGCGTAAATGGCAAGTTTAAACTCTATAAAAGAGACACAACCTTTATTGAATTGAACCCAGAAGCAGGAATTCTATATCAACACAAACAAGGGAACTACGTAAAAGGATTTTTGAACTACAAGTCACTTCGATTGCTGAATACATCAAAACTAGCGAATGCGACAACCTTGCCTCAAAATTCCAATATAGACTTAACGTTATACGGCCTCGGAGTGCACCGAGAGAAGTTAGATTTCAGGCTCAATCCTCGCAGAGGTTATACAATCGATTTATCCGCAGGTGCCGGTCAAAAGATCATCAAAAAAATTAATGAAATTCCATCCGAGGTATACGATCAACTGGAAAGTCTTACTACGATTCAGTACAAAATAGAATTCACCGGCTCCATCTATATTCCAATTCCAAAAAGAAGTACCATTTTTACTAAATTCTCCGGAGCGCACCTGCAAGACCCAAACCTCTATCAAAATGAACTATTCAGAATAGGTGGTTTACACACTTTACGAGGTTTTGACGAGGAGTCACTGAGAGCCCAAACCTACGGAATTGGAACAATAGAATATCGTTTCCTGCTAGATCAATATTCGAATCTATTCGGTTTTTTCGACTACTGCTACTACCAGAAACAAGTTAAAGAACAGGGATGGCTTCGGGATAGACCACTGTCTTTCGGTGCAGGAATCCGCTTTAGAACCAAACCAGGAGTTTTTGCTATTCATTACGCTCTTGGCAGACAGCAAAACAATAGAATTCTTGTAAAAACTGGTAAAGTTCACTTTGGGTTTGTGAGTTATTTTTAGGAACTTTTGACCATGCAATTTTGGCCGATTAAGTTGTTGTTTTTGGAAATATTAATGGCCCAATCGAAATTGAACGCTCACCAGGAACAACTCCGAACAGCAGACTACATAGAGTTTGCATTTATGAGCGAAGCTGCAAAACTTTCTAATTTTTCATATTGGGACAAATCACGTAAATCGTCCCGTTCAGGTAGAGGAAATAACCCTGTTTTAGAAACCCTGCTGTTGGAATATCTAGAATTCCATTACCCTGACCAAACCTTTAAAAATTTCTTATTCGTCGGAGCCAAACGTCAAAAACTGTACGTTTTGAAGAACCGAAGAATTGTTCGCGAATTTCCTATTTCGACCTCTAAAAATGGGGTTGGCAATGACAAAGGCAGCATGCAAACGCCATTGGGATTGCACCAGATTAGAGCAAAAATAGGGGAAGATGTTCCAATCGGCGGCATATTTAAATTCAAGAAATATACCGGTAAAATTGCCGAGATCATTCGCGAACCAATTTCAATTGATACGGATGATATCACCACCAGAATACTAACCCTTAAAGGATTGGAAGAGGGACTAAATCGAGGTGGAAAATCCGATACTTACGCCCGGGGAATCTACATTCATGGAACTCCAGAGGAAGGGTTAATTGGAACAGCAGCATCTCACGGCTGCGTAAGAATGAAAAATAATGACATTGCAGAGCTTTTCGAATTGGTTAGTAATGGAACTTTGGTAATTGTATTGCCAAATTAGTTACTAGAGCATTTTACGCGGCGGATCAGCAATAAATTCCTTCAAATAGAATGGTTCAAAATAAGCTGTGTCTTCAAACTCCTCTCTCGAGTATTTTTCGTTCGCAAAACCAACCATTTGACCTACCGAAGGAACAACTCCCTCTATTATCTTCATTCTAGAATCGTCAACAAGATCTTTGCACTTGCCAGCTCCATCACCAAACACATAAATTATCGAATCTCCTAATTGATTGGTAAAGTAATTCTTGTCTAGAATATCCGCCCGAATACTGGTCGAGGGTTGAAGCTGATCATCATACAACTGGGTGTAAACCTCATCTCGTCGCGCATCCAACATTGGTACAAATACCGCATCATTCTTTTCAGCCCTAAGTTGTCCCCCTCTAGCCAACACCCTCAAGGTACTAACGCTAATTAAGGGTAAATCCCAAGCATAACATAAACCTTTGGCAGTAGCAACACCAATTCGTAATCCAGTATAAGATCCTGGACCCTTACCCACGGCAATCGCATCCAAATCTCTTCCCGATATTTTCAGTTCATCCAGAACCTCTTTTATCAGCACGTGAAGTTGTTCAGCATGAACAAATTTGTCTTCTGTGATTTCACAATGAGCAATCAAGCGATCGCCTTCGCAAATACCTACCGAACATGTTTTGGTAGCCGTTTCAATTAGTAGTATTCGAGCCATTTATTTGAGTTACTTTTATTTCTACACGTCTATTAGCCTTGCTCTGTTTTTCGTCGATGGGATTAAGGTAAACCATTTTCGAATTTCCGTAGCCCTTGAAAGACAGCCGTAGCGGATTTATCCCTTGTTCAATAAGGTGATAGTAAACCGCTTTTGCTCTGTCTTCAGAGAGCCGATATAACTTCCTCTTTTTTAGAGCAAAAATTCTGCCGACAGCATTAACATGTCCTCCAATCTCTACCTCAATCCCCTCATTAGTTTGCATAAACTTTGTCAGTTCACTTAAGTGTTTGTTTGACTCTGGCATTAAATGAGCAGTATTTGCAACAAATACGATATCTTCAAATGCCAAGGTAGACCCGACCTTAAGAGGTTCAATCCAAACATCCAGAGTGGTATCCACCTCCGTCCGATGCAAATAGTTCAATGAAGTGTGCTTATATCCTGCCTTAAAAAAATCGAACTCAAACCGCTGGTATTTTTGTAACGTTCCTGCGTCAATCGTACCGTCGTCTCTAGTGGTCAAACTATCCCCTTTAGCGATACCCTTAGCACGAATATCAATGCCACTCAACAATTCATTACTGGACAAATCAAAAACCCGAACTTGTAACCTAGGTTTAACAACAATCGGGGGCACCATAACTGTATCCTTAATTGGCGCTTCTTTCTCTCCCTCAATATTCGATGATAAAACTGAAAACCCTCCTTTAGCACCGTAGGGTGCATCAATTACCAGATAATACTCTTCATTTTTCTTAGCCTGTAATGGGTTTGAGAACAATGGACCCGCTCCAGCCTTCGCATAGTTATTAGAATAACCTTGTTTCAGTCCGGTCATTCCGCCTGTAGCTGGATTTTTTCTAGAAATATTACTACGTATGGGCGATATTTCTTTGGTAACTATCCGCTCACAAGTTTTAGTAGAATCGCTCTTAAAAATCAGAAAGTCAAAATCATCTTCGGCAACCTCTGGAGTGATTTGAAATTCAAACGCACCATCATTAGGCATTTTAAATTTGAGCCACAAAGTATGATGCTCTCTAGTGAAATAATGTTCACTATTGATATTATTCCCCCATATATCTTTTATGGCACCAAATCCATTTGGGATTTGTACCGAATCTAATACGTTCTTGGTCCATGGAATAGCTCCCTGGCAATCCGAAGCGTTAAAAATTGATGCTTGTCCTTGAAGAGGCGAAACAGCAAAACAAAACTTTATGATCATTAGTGCAAACCGATGCATGACACAAAGATAACAGATGATCAACCTGTTTTTAGAACACCCCTGTAACTATTAGACTATCAGTCATTTACACTAGATGTCAACCACTTACGCATACGATCAATGTCCATTTTTTTTCGACCGGCCATACTTTCAACTTGGTCCTGTTCGATTTTACCCACTCCAAAATATTTAGCCTCAGGATGAGCGAAATACCAGCCAGAAACCGATGCCGCAGGCAACATTGCTAAACTTTCGGTAAGACTTACACCTGTATTGGAGGTTGCACTTAACAATTCGAACAAATTATTTTTCTCCGTATGATCGGGACAAGCAGGATAGCCTGGAGCTGGTCGAATTCCACGATATTTTTCCCGAATCAGAGCTTCATTATCCAATAACTCATTGTCGGCATAACCCCAAAATTCCTTACGAATCCGTTCGTGCAATCGTTCAGCAAAAGCCTCTGCCAAACGATCTGCCAGTGCTTTGAGCATTATCGAACTGTAGTCATCATGATTATCTTCAAACTCCTGCAGTTTGGATTCCATTCCCAAACCGGCAGTAACAACAAAACCACCAATATAATCCTTAATTCCAGACTCTTTTGGCGCAACAAAATCAGCCAAACAGGCATTAGAAGCAGCTGATCCTTTTTTAAGCTGTTGTCTCATCTGAACCGACCTTACCAACACCTCTGAGCGAGATTGATCGGAATAGATTTCAATATCATCATGATCAACCGTATTGGCCGGCCATATTCCAAAAACCGCTTTAGCTTCTACCCAATTTTGTTCAATAATTTGACCGAGCATAGTCTGAGCATCGGCAAACAATTTTTTAGCCTCTTGACCAACCACCTCATCTTTCAACAGTTTAGGGTATCTTCCATGAAGTTCCCAAGTTTGAAAAAACGGAGTCCAATCAATATATGCTGACAATTCTTCTAAAGAGTAATTATCAAAAACCTTAACCCCAAGAAATTTGGGCTCCATAGGAGCCTCGAAGCTTAGGTTAATTTTATTTCGTCGCGCTTCCTCCAGCGTCAGATAGGTCTTCTGAGTTCTCTTGTTCGCGTGGTTTTCTCTAACCTTCTGATAATCTTGCTTGATTCCCTTTACAAAAGCATCCTTTTTCGACCCCAATAGGCTTTCTACCACAGTAACTGATCGGGAAGCATCCAAAACATGCACCGTTTGTCCCTTATCATACTTCTCTTCAATTTTCACCGCAGTGTGAACCCTTGAAGTAGTTGCACCACCAATCAAAAGCGGTGTATTCAACCCACAACGCTCCATCTCCTTGGCGACCTCAACCATTTCGTCCAAGGATGGTGTAATTAAACCACTCAAACCAATGATATCAGCATTCTCTTTTTGCGCCCGTTCAATGATCTTTTCGGTAGGCACCATCACGCCCATGTCGATAATTTCGTAGTTGTTACAAGCAAGTACAACTCCAACAATATTTTTTCCGATATCGTGAACGTCTCCTTTTACCGTTGCCAATAGAACCTTGCCCGCACTCGGAGCAGCTCCATCTTTTTCATTTTCAATGAAGGGCTGTAAATACGCAACCGCCTTTTTCATAACCCTGGCTGACTTTACAACTTGCGGTAAGAACATTTTTCCGGAACCAAAAAGATCTCCAACCACATTCATCCCATCCATCAGCGGCCCCTCAATTACTTGAATAGGCCTATCAAACCCTTGTCGACATTCTTCTACGTCTTCATCAATAAACTCCGCAATCCCTTTCACCAACGCATGAGACAAACGCTCGTTAACCGGCAAACTTCGCCACTCGAGATTTTTCTCCTCTTTTTTTCCCTCTCCCTTAACAGTCTCCGCAAATTCTAATAACCGCTCCGTGGCGTCATCACTACGGTTGAGCAACACATCCTCCACGTGTTCCAATAAATCTTGGGGAATATCATTGTAAACCTCCAACATTGCAGGGTTTACAATCCCCATGTCCATGCCCTCTTTAACTGCGTGAAACAGAAACGCCGAATGCATAGCCTCCCGAACAACATTATTTCCCCTAAACGAAAACGACACATTACTGACTCCTCCGCTAACATGCGCTCCAGGCAAGTTTTCGCGAATCCAACGGGTCGCCCGAAAGAAGTCAAGCGCATTATTATTGTGTTCTTCTATTCCGGTAGCAACTGGAAAAATATTTGGATCGAAAATAATGTCTTGGGGTTCAAAGCCTACCTGGTCCACCAAAATCCTGTAAGATCTTTCACAAATTTCGACCCTTCTTTCATAGGTATCGGCCTGACCCACTTCATCAAAAGCCATTACAATTGTCGCTGCCCCATAACGACGAATTAGTTTTGCTTGACGAATAAACTGCTCTTCTCCTTCCTTTAAACTTATCGAATTGACCACGCATTTGCCTTGCGCACATTTCAACCCAGCTTCTATAATCTCCCATTTCGAGGAATCCAACATTATTGGAACCCTAGAGATATCAGGTTCGGCAGCAATCAGATTAAGAAATTTAACCATAGCAGCCTTCCCATCTAACATCCCTTCGTCCATGTTGATATCGATAATCTGTGCTCCTCCTTCTACTTGATGACGAGCCACATCTAATGCCTCATCAAAATTTTCCTCCTTTATCAAACGGAGAAATTTCCTCGAACCTGTAACATTCGTTCGCTCACCAACATTTACAAAATTGGTTTCTGGAGTAATCACCAGCGGTTCTAAACCGCTCAACTGAAGATAAGGCAAAGCTCCCCATCGGTAGGAATATTCTCCGGTATAATCAGGATGTAAACTCATTTTTAAAACCGCTTTATGCTAATTCATTAACTATTTTATCCTTTCCCAAGGATCTTGGCTTATACTTACTGGCAAGATTTGCAATGGCCTCAATATGCTCAGGAGTTGTCCCACAACATCCGCCAATTACGTTGATTAATCCTTCATCTAAAAATACCTTGATTTGATCCGCCATCATTTCTGGAGTTTCATCATATTCTCCAAATTCATTAGGCAAACCAGCATTTGGATGAGCACTCACAAAGAATGAACTCTTGCGCGCGATGGTCTGCAGATAGGGGCGAAGATCCTTGGCTCCAAGGGCACAATTAAGTCCAACGGTCAACAAAGGAACATGCGAAACAGAGATTAAGAACGCCTCGGTTGTTTGGCCCGACAAGGTTCTTCCACTTGCATCCGTTATTGTACCAGAAACCATTACGGGCAACTGTCTACCAACCTCCTCAAACGCCTCTTCAACTGCGAAAAAAGCCGCCTTTGCATTAAGTGTATCAAAAATCGTTTCGACCAATAAAATATCTACACCTCCTTGAATCAGAGAAATAGCCTGTCCTTTATAGGCCTCAACCAGTTGATCAAAAGTTATGGCCCGGAAACCAGGATCATTTACATCCGGAGATAACGAAGCGGTCCTATTGGTCGGCCCCATCGCACCAGCAACAAACCGCGGTTTATCAGGTTCTTTCTCTGTAAATTCGGCCGCCACCTTAGCTGCAATTTTTGCTGAGTGATAATTTATATCATGTACGGCGTGCTCCAGATTATAATCTGCCTGCGCAATAGTGGTACCACTAAAGGTATTGGTTTCTGCAATATCTGCTCCAGCGGCAAAATACTGGCGATGAATATCTTCAATAATATCTGGCCGCGTCAGACTAAGTAAATCATTATTCCCTTTGAGAGGACTTTCATGATCTTCAAACCACCCAGTTCGAAAATCTTCTTCCTCCAAAGTATGCCTTTGAATCATAGTGCCCATTGCACCATCAAGGACCATGATTCTTTTCTCTAATATCTTGTAAAGATCCTTTTCCATAATTTAAGTTTGGCGGGAAACACTCCCAATCCGACTCTGAACCAATCGATAGAAATAGCCAATCCTAGAAACCATTTTCAATCGACTAGCAGTCAAGCGTAGTTAATCAAATGTACATACATGCCTATTGAAAACAAAAAATAACCTACGGTCGTTTGCGGGTGATTAAGTATCAACCTCAGAGAAGTATTAACCGCACTCCAAAATACTTAACTGATAATACAGGCACGAATCGGTAAACTAGCTAGGTCATTTTACAGCATGCTTGGTTTTTAGCAAGAGAACGCTAACACCAGAAACCTGACAATTAGACAACAAAGTTGCAAGTGGAACAAAGCAGTTTGCATCAAAACACACTGTTCCGTAAGTGTCCTTCGCCCCCTTCAGCCAAGATTATTTCGTACTAGCTTTCAAATATTCACTATTCATTCTAGCGATATTATCTAAAGATATGCCCTTTGGACATTCAACTTCACATGCACCAGTGTTAGTACAATTTCCGAAGCCTTCTTTGTCCATTTGATCTACCATCTTTTGTACTCTATCTTTTGCTTCCACCTGACCTTGCGGCAGTAAAGACAATTGAGAAACTTTGGCTGAAACGAACAACATTGCAGACGCATTCTTGCAAGTCGCAACACAGGCTCCACAACCAATACAAGTGGCTGCATCAAACGCTTTGTCTGCATCCTCTTTAGGAATTGGAATTGCATTTGCATCTTGTGCATTACCAGAAGTATTCACCGAAACAAACCCTCCAGCGTTCATAACTCTATCAAAAGAAGATCGGTCAACTACAAGATCCTTAACTACAGGAAAGGCCGTCGCTCGCCATGGTTCAATGTAAATAGTGTCGCCATCCTTAAATTTACGCATGTGCAATTGACAAGTCGTTACACCACGATCTGGCCCGTGCGCTTCTCCATTGATATACATGGAACACATCCCACAAATTCCTTCCCGACAATCGTGATCAAAAGCAACTGGCTCTTTGCCTTCCCCTATAAGCTGTTCATTCAGCACGTCCATCATTTCCAAAAATGACATGTGATCTGAAATATCTCTTACCTGGTAAGTTTCCATTTTGCCAGAAGACTTTGCATCCTTTTGCCTCCAAATTTTTAGCGTAAGATTCATGCCTGTGTTTGCTGCCATAATTCCAAATTTGATTTATGCCATTAAAATGGACCTACTTGTAACTTCTTTGTTTTAATTCTATATTCTTAAATTCCAGCTGTTCTTTATGAACCACAGAAGCAGCCGGATCACCATTCCATTCCCACGCAGCCACGTAGGTAAAATTGACGTCATCTCGTTTGGCCTCGCCCTTCTGCTCTCCATCCAGCTCAACCGACTCCTCACGGAAGTGACCTCCGCATGACTCATTTCTTTCGAGGGCATCCTTGGCAAATAACTCTCCAAGCTCCAAGAAATCCGCGACTCGAGTTGCCTTTTCTAATTCAGGATTAAATTCGTTTGCTGTTCCTGGAACGAATACATCATTATGGAATTCCTCTCTAATTTGCTTAATCTCTGCCATTGCCTCCTGAAGGCCTTGAGCATTCCGAGACATTCCAACCTTATCCCACATGACTTTTCCTAACCGCTTGTGAAAATGGTCTACGGACTTAGTTCCTTTATTGTTTATTAGTCGTTCTATTCTTTGCTTAACGTCCTTCTCAGCTTCGTCAAATTCCTTCGAATCTGTAGGGATTTCACCCGTTCTGATATCGTTAGCTAAATAATCTCCAATTGTATATGGCAACACAAAATAACCGTCTGCCAGTCCTTGCATCAATGCCGAAGCACCCAATCGATTCGCACCATGGTCTGAGAAGTTGGCCTCGCCTGCAGCAAAACAACCCGGAATTGTAGTCATTAGATTATAATCTACCCAAAGACCACCCATTGTATAGTGTACCGCCGGATAAATCATCATCGGCGTTTTGTATGGATTATCATCTGTAATCTTTTCATACATCTGAAAAAGATTCCCATACTTAGCCTCAACTATTTTCTCTCCCAATTCACGAACTTTCTGATCCGATGGATTTTTGATTCCATCGACAGTCGCCTTTTCTCTACCGTAACGCATAATTGCCGAAGAGAAATCCAAGTACACCGCTTCACCAGTTTCATTTACCCCATACCCAGCATCACAACGCTCTTTCGCCGCTCTAGAAGCAACATCTCTTGGTACTAAGTTTCCAAAAGCCGGATATCTTCTTTCAAGATAATAATCTCTTTCTTCTTCCTTTAAATCCGTTGGCTTCTTTTTTCCAGCTCGAATCGCCTCAACATCCTTCATGTCTTTTGGCACCCAAATTCGTCCATCGTTTCTCAACGATTCAGACATCAACGTCAATTTAGATTGATAGTCTCCAGACCGAGGAATACACGTAGGGTGGATTTGCGTATAACATGGGTTCGCGAAAAACGCTCCTTTCTTATGTGCTCGCCAAGCTGCAGAAACATTCGAACCCATTGCATTTGTAGACAAGAAGAATACATTACCATATCCTCCTGAACCAAGCACAACAGCATGAGCTGAATGTCTTTCTATCTCGCCTGTAATAAGATTTCGCGCAATAATACCACGCGCTTTTCCATCCACAATCACCAACTCCAACATTTCGTGGCGATTGTACATTTTTATTTTTCCTTTTCCAATTTGCCGACTCATTGCTGAATAGGCCCCCAATAGCAATTGTTGTCCTGTTTGTCCCTTGGCGTAAAACGTACGCGACACTAAAACACCTCCAAACGACCTATTGTCCAACAATCCGCCGTACTCGCGGGCGAAAGGAACCCCCTGCGCAACGCACTGGTCAATTATGTTAGCGGAAACTTCAGCCAACCGATAAACATTAGCTTCCCTTGCACGATAATCCCCCCCTTTAACCGTATCATAAAAAAGTCGATACGTCGAGTCCCCATCGTTTTGATAGTTCTTAGCTGCGTTGATTCCGCCTTGAGCCGCAATCGAGTGAGCTCGTCTCGGAGAATCCTGAAAGCAAAAACACTTGACATTGTAACCCAATTCCGCCAAAGAAGCGGCAGCGGCACCTCCAGCAAGCCCAGATCCTACCACGATTACATCGATAAACCTTTTATTGGCTGGGTTAACTACATTAATTTCATTTTTGTGTTTGGTCCATTTATCTTTTAGTGGACCTCCTGGAATCTTAGAATCTAACATCTCCAAAGTTAATTAAGGTGCGCAACTTGCTGCTGAACAACAGCAGAAATGGTGAGCTAATGCAATTACGACAAACAAGGCTGGGATCAAAATGGCATATATATTTCCAAGCTTTTTGATGAGTGGAGTATATCTTCTATGCCTGAAACCAACAGATTGAAAAGCTGACTGAAACCCATGCAACAAATGCAATGCAAGAAAAACGAAAGCCAAACAATAAATTCCCACTCGAACAGGATCATGAAACTTGTGATTAACTTCTGCCCAGTACCTAAATTCACCCGATGCGTCTAAACCGCTCCAATCTTGCTGAACTAATTTTGTGGTTATCTCGGGAATCCAAAAATCATAAAAGTGCAATCCTAAAAACAAAAAAATCATTATTCCAGTGATTACCATATTTCGGCTCATCCACGTCGAATTGACGGCCGACTTGTTCATCGCATATTTTACGTTTCTAGCCTTCTTATTGTTTATTTCCAGATAAATCCCCATTCCTAAATGAAAGATGAACCCAAAAATCAGAACCGGCTGAAGGAATATTTGCACAACCGGATTTGTACCCATAAAATGGGATATTTCATTAAAAAGATCCTTGCTGATTATCGACAGCAAATTAATCGTACAATGTTGTAATAGAAATACCAACAGAAAAAAGCCAGAAAGAGCCATCAGGACTTTCCTACCTACCGATGACTTGCTCAATGCAGAATTGCTCATTGACCCTAAAAATTAAATTTTGGCCAAAGTTAAACCCACTTCACTTCGGTTCTACAGAAATAGTTTATTTAGAACGATTCTTAATTGGAGGTATCCTGTTGAGTCAACAAATATTCTTTAAGTCTAGGAAAGTAATGTTGAATTTCTATAACCGTGTCATGTACGTTCGTATCTCCGCCGTGAATTTTGTTTTCAACAATCTTCGCAAGGTCTGAAAACTCCATAGCGCCAAGCATTCTCGAAGAACCCTTCATCTTGTGAGCATAGAATCTAACCTGTTCGAAATCTTTATTCTCCAAGCCATCTCTCATTTTTTGAACTTCTGCCTCAACGTCTTTGACGTATACACCAATAAGCATCGTCCTCAAACCTGGATCAATGCTACCGAAAATAGATTGGTCAACCATACATCAGAGGACGTTCATCCGCTCGAGAACATTTTTTTTGTAGGTGCGACTAACAGGCAACCATTGTTCTCCAATAGAAATATTATTCTCTTCGAAACGGCCTACCTTGTCAAAATTTACAATATGGCATCTATGAACACGGCAAAAATTAAATTGGGCTAATCTTTTTTCCGCATCCTTTAGGGTGGTATGAACAACGAACCGTTTACCTCCTAAATGAATTCCGATGTAGTCACCAATTGACTCCACCCATTCAATTTCACTAATCTTCAACTTGTTGTAAGCCGTACCGGACTTAACGAACAGAAATTCGTTATCCTTATCATTGCCATTAAGCAATCTAACTCTGGCACTTGCTCTTTCCACAGCTTGGCTAAAACGGTCTTCTACTATTGGCTTAACCAAATAGTCCAAGGCTTGTGCTTCAAATGCCTTTACAGCATATTCTTCCTTGGCCGTAATAAAAATTACGACCAAATTCTTTTTCATGCTTTGGGCTAGTTCCAATCCGGTCATTCCTGGCATTTCAATATCCAACAACACCAGATCAATTTGATTATTTTCGAGCATCTTTTCTGCCTCCACTCCATCCGAACAACATGCGACCAGCTCTAGGTCTTCTCGACGTTCAACTAAGTCACTAATTAAAATTCTAGACGTTGAATCGTCGTCAACTATGATACATTTCATTCGCGATTACGCTTTTGGTACAGCAATTTAGCAAAAATCCATAACACCAAATTTTCAATAGGACATTTCTATATTCTATTCTTTTAATTAAACTTGTACCAAATGCTTACGAATAAAATACTCGTTACCGGAGGCGCTGGATTTATCGGCTCCCACACCACCGTTCAGCTCATCAACGAAGGTTTCCATCCGGTGATTATTGACGACTTGCGAAACTCTCAAATCGAGATAATCCATCGCCTACGGAAGATGTGCAACACTGATATTCCATTTTACCAAATGGATTGTTGCAGCGAAAAATCACTTCAAGAAATTTTTGAAAAGGAGAATATTGGTGGGGTAATTCATTTTGCTGCACTTAAGGCTGTAGGAGATTCTGTTAAGGATCCTCTCAATTATTACGAGAACAATTTAAGCTCCTTAATTACTTTACTGAAAGTAATGGAAGCCAATGAAGTTCACGAACTGGTATTTTCGTCGTCGTGTACAGTATATGGAATTCCAGATTCTATACCAGTCACTGAAGCCGCCCAACTAAAACCGGCAGAGTCTCCATACGGTACAACAAAATTAATGTGCGAGCAAATCCTTCGAGATGCCAGCAACGCCAACCCAGAACTTAAAGTTCTCGCACTACGCTATTTCAACCCAATTGGAGCTCATCCGAATGGTCAAATTGGCGAATTACCAAATGGAATTCCGAGTAATTTAATCCCTTTTATGACCCAAACTGCAGCCGGTATTCGAAAGGAGCTTACCGTTTTTGGCGCCGATTATGACACTGCTGATGGATCCTGCATTAGAGATTATATCCATGTTCTAGATTTAGCACAGGCCCACGTTAATGGTATCCTGTGGATGCGGGAAAATGAAGCTACTTTTGAAGTATTCAACATTGGAACAGGTAACGGGGCTAGCGTACTCGAGGTTTTAAACAATTTTGAGCAAACAACAGGAGTTAAGGTAAATTATAAAATTGGCCCAAGAAGAGATGGTGACGTAATGGCAATTTATGCAAATGCTGAAAAAGCAGAGAAGGTTCTTGGTTGGCGTGCCAAATACACTCTTAATGAAGCTCTACAGCATGCCTGGAATTGGCAAAAAAGCCTGATCTAACAATTTGGCAATTGGTAAAATCCGCTCAAAAAACAATTTAGTATAATGGGCTGTGCAAAAACATTAAATACTTTTTCATTCTTCCAATTACTGGTGGTTTTACCTCTAGCACTTTCTTCATTTTCAAATAATATTTTGGCTCAGAGCATTCTAGATTATCTAAGCCCCGCTGGAGCCATCGAAGGGCCTGAAAAATTTGACCGAATTGCAATTGATATCAATTGGACCTCGTGGATTCAAGAAACAAAATCTGTTTCTAACCCCAACGGATACGAACTCAATTTTCAGCTTTTCAAAGACATACCATTACATGACAAAAGCAACTTTGCAATTGCCATCGGGCTTGGCATCCGAACAAATCACGTTTACCATGACGGACAATTCACAAAAACTATTTTGACTACCGATAATTCTGAGTTTACCGTTTTGAATCGTCTCCCACCCAATTATGATTATTCAACAAATAAGCTAGTATGCAATTTTATAGACCTGCCTATTGAATTTCGGTTTCGAACCATAACTAAGACTGACGGCTCGGAGTCTAAATATAAATTTAGACTATACCCTGGCTTTAGAATTGGATATTGCTACAGCAACTACACGAAAAGAAAAGATCAATCTGTAAAATACAAGCTTTACAACATCCCAAATTTGCAACGCATCCAATACGGGACAACAGTTCGTGTAGCGTTTGAAAAAATTGCATTTAACGCATATTACAACTTATCAGGGTTGCTAAAACGCAATAAAGGAGTGAACATTGCCGCAATTTCTGCAGGAATTACCTGGATGGGACTTTAAAGAAAGATGTGGTACTTCACTGAAAAAAATAATATTGCAAACCCGGAAAATAAACCGGCATATACTTGAGCTGGGGTGTGTTTGTTCATTACCAATCGAGCGCTACAGGTAATACCTGTTATCAATATCAAAATTGTATTAACCTGAACAGCAGAGTTCAAGTTGACACCAAAAAGTGTTAAAGAACTGCAAAACACCCCTCCAAGCACTCCTCCAACACACATCGCGTGAAGACTAATTTTCCACCAAAAATTAACAACAAACGCAAAAACTATTGCTATCAAACTCCCAAACATAAATGCATAATACTCACCCGGAATTATTGAATCCAAAACCCTAAACGTAGAACGCATGAAATAGTAACACAATCCAAAATAGAAAAGTGTAAATAGGAATACAGGCAATCTTTCCTTCTGATTAGAAACGTTTAAATCCGAAACGATTCCATACTTTCTTAAAATCACAAAGTTTAAAATGGGAACAAGCATTGTGAGCAGGGCAAGAAAGTAATAGGTGGCTAATTCAAACTCCACCGTTAAGTATTCCAAGCGAGTGGCGCCAAGCTGAAACATTGCATACGCACCAATTAAAGGCATAGTAAAAGGCTGGAACAGCATGGATACTGCTCGGAAAAATTCTTGCATCAAAGTTCTTTTCGTAAGCGAGCTACAGGAATGTTCAACTGTTCACGGTATTTCGCAACCGTACGCCTGGCTATATTATATCCCTTTTCCTTTAAAAGCTGGGCCAACTTTTCGTCAGTTTGCGGTTTCTTCTTATCCTCCTCATCAATTGCATCCTGAAGAATTTTCTTTACTTCTCTTGTAGAAACCTCCTCACCGCTATCCGTCGAAAGCGACTCTGAGAAAAAATACTTCAACAGAATCGTTCCAAACGGAGTCTGCACGTACTTGCTATTCGCAACCCGAGAAATTGTTGAAATATCCATATTCACAATCTCAGCAATATCCTTCAGAATCATTGGCTTTAGTTTAGTTTCGTCTCCCGTCAAAAAATAATCCTTCTGATAGTCGATGATAGCCTGCATTGTCATTGTTAAGGTTTGTTGCCTTTGCCGAATCGCATCAATAAACCACTTGGCAGAATCAATTTTCTGTTTTACAAACATCACGGCATCTTTGTTTTCCTTGGTCTTTTTGCTCTCAGCATACGTACGCAACATGTCAGCGTATTGCCGACTAACCTTCAACTGCGGTGCGTTTCTAGAATTCAACAATAACTTTAGGTCTCCATCCTCTTCGATCAACGTAAAATCAGGAATTACGTGTTGAATTGCTTTTGAGGTTTCTCTCAACGAATTACCTGGCTTTGGATTCAACTTTACAACCTCTTCAATTGCGTCCTTTAAGTGCTCGTCCTCAATATCTAAACGCTTCAATATTTTCGAGTAATGCTTCTTGGTAAAAGCTTCAAAAAACTTTTCGAGAATTACCTCTGCAGTTTTTAATTCAACTGAATTCTCAGTTTTTATCTTCTTACGAAGCTGAATTAGCAAACATTCCTGTAAATCTCGAGCACCCACTCCCGAGGGTTCTAAATCTTGAATAGTAGTCAATACCGATTCAATTTGGCCCTCAGAAACAACTAAATTTTGAGAAAAAGCTAAGTCGTCTACAATATTGAACAACTCTCGGCGCAGATACCCGTTCTCATCCAAATTACCGATAAGATGGTTGGCAATGATAATATCCGTTTCATCCTTGATTCGTAAACCAGCCTGCTTTCTAAGCAATTCTTGAAAGCTTTCGCCACCAGCCAATGGAATTGCTTTTTCATCATCATCCGCACTGTAATTGTTCGCAGCCGTCTTGTAAGACGGAACGTCGTCATCCAAATAATCGTTGATATCAAAATCCTCGCGATTGTCGTCAACATCTGTTTCCGCCGTCTGCTCATTCAAATCATCCTCTTCGATTTCCTCCGCTCCTTCCTCCAAAGCCGGATTTTCTTCAATTTCCTCCTTGATTCGCTGTTCGAGCTCCACCGTAGGAACTTGCAACAACTTCATCAGTTGAATTTGCTGGGGCGATAACTTTTGTAATAGTTTTTGTTCTAAACGTTGTTTAAACACGAGCGTTTGTTTTAAGCTTTCTCCTAGTTAATTGCAAATTTACTACCAAACCATTAAAATTCAGCATTCTTAGGGTATCTAGGAAATGGAATAACATCCTTTATATTAGTCATTCCGGTAACAAACATAACCAGTCTCTCAAATCCAAGTCCGAAACCAGCGTGTGGTGCAGTTCCAAATTTTCTAGTATCTAAATACCACCAAACGTGTTCCTCAGGAATATTGAAATCCTTACATTTCTTGGTTAGAATATCTAAACGCTCTTCTCTCTGAGATCCTCCAATAATTTCTCCAATTCCTGGAAACAGCACATCCATGGCTGCTACCGTTTTGCCATCATCATTCTGACGCATGTAAAATGCCTTAAACGAAGCTGGGTAATCAAATATTATAACGGGCTTTTTATATTCTTTTTCAACCAAGTACCTTTCGTGTTCGCTTTGCAAATCCGTTCCCCACTCTACAGGGAATTTGAACTTCTTTTTCTTGTAAGGCTTGGAATTTTGCAACACATTTATCGCATCCGTGTAGCTCAACCGAATAAATTCATTCGCCGCAACGAACTGCAATCGGTCCATAAGCGACATTTCGTTTCTCTCGTTTTTGGGCTTCTGACTCTCTTCCTTAACCTCACGATCGTGAAGAAATTGAATGTCCTCCTGGCGATTATCCAAACAATACTGAATCAAATAACGGAGAAAATCTTCTCCTAACTCCATATTGTCTTGCAAATCATTAAATGCCACTTCAGGTTCAACCATCCAGAATTCACTGAGGTGTCTTGAAGTATTAGAATTTTCGGCTCGGAAAGTAGGTCCAAACGTGTATACATTTCCAAGTGCCATAGCGCCCAGTTCAGCTTCCAGCTGGCCAGAGACAGTTAGATTTGTTTCCTTTCCAAAAAAGTCTTGTCCAAAATCAATTTCGCCTTCTTCGTTATGCGGAATGTTCTTCAAATCAAAGTTGGTAACCTTAAACATTTCTCCAGCACCTTCTGCATCCGATCCCGTAATAATTGGGGTGTGCAAATAGTAGAACCCTTTTTTATTGAAGTATTGGTGAATTGCATAAGCCAACGTGTGACGAACCCTAAAAACAGCTCCAAAAGTATTAGTTCTAAAACGTAAATGTGCCTGTTCCCTAAGGGTTTCAATGGAGTGACGTTTTGGTGAAATGATGGTTTTCTTAACATCATCTGTGTTGGCAATACCAAGCACCTCTAATTTTTCTACCAAAATTTCAACTTTTTGTCCGGCTCCTTGCGATTCAACAATTTGCCCGACAACACTTAATGCCGCACCTACTGTAACCTTATCCAAAAGGCCTTCTGGCATTTTCTCACGATCCACTACTGCCTGAATATTTGACAAGCAAGATCCATCGTTTAAAGCAATGAATCTGTCGTTTCTGAATGATCTAACCCAACCTTTGACACATACATTTGCGTCGGTCTTTGCGCTTTCAAGCACTTTGGAAATCCTTGTACGTTTCACGTGTTCAACCAATTTGAATTTGCCTACAAAAAAACTAATTTTTGGATAGTTATCAGCCCGATTGAGTGGGGATTAATTTGCTATTTCGACAATTCGAATAAATTCATAGTATACTGCTTACTTTTGTCCCCCATGAAGCAAACAGACTTTATATTCGGAATAAGGGCAGTTATTGAAACGATTCAAGCTGGTAAAGAAGTCAACAAAATCCTAATCCAAAAGGGACTGAAAAGCCCATTGTTTGAGGAATTACACCAACTGGTAAAGGAACGAAAGTTCATTACTCAATATGTGCCCACCGAAAAACTTAACCGAATCACACGGAAAAATCATCAAGGAGTAATCTGTTTCGTATCTCCGGTAGAATATCATAAAACCGAAAACCTTATTCCTTGGTTGTACGATCAGGGTAAAGTTCCTGCCTTACTAATATTGGATCGTGTTACAGACGTTCGAAACTTTGGCGCAATTGCTAGATCGGCAGAATGTATGGGACTCGACGCACTAATAATCCCTTCCCGAAATTCGGCCCTAATTAACGGGGATGTTATGAAAACTTCGGCTGGAGCACTAAATCACATCCCAGTGTGCAAAGAAGATAATTTGAAGAAAACAATCGCATACCTAAAAAATTGTGGTCTTTCCATAATTGGCTGCACTGAAAAGACTAAAAATCCAATTCATGAAGTTGACTTCACTGGCCCAACAGCAATTATTATGGGTTCGGAAGAGAATGGAATATCTCCAGAATATTTGAATCTTTGCGATGGACGTTGTCAAATTCCAATGACCGGAAACGTAGCGTCTATGAACGTTGCCGTTTGCTCCAGCATTGCCATCTACGAACTTAATAAACAGAGAAATAATGCCTAGAATTCTTCTTTTGTGCTCGGTTTTGTTTTTAATCCGATGTGGAACAAACGAGCCACAAAATCCTGAACAAATTGATCAGGAATCACAAAAAACCAAGGAAGCTGAATTCCAACAAAAACGTTGGAGAGATGCAAATGGAACTAAATTAGAGAGCTTATCCTGGTTGTTTGGAAAGTGGGCAGATACCACAACATTTGCAGCTAGACGTGCGCAAATTCATGCGTGGTGGTCGTTAGAGGATTCTACGATTAGATGCAAGCGGTTTGGGGTAGAACGAGGTGACACCTCAAGAAGCGAGTACCGACTACTTGAACGTGGTGACAAAATCGTTCTCAAACACAACGTCCAATCTCGATATGATGGTAAAATGATAACCTACGACCTGGTTAGTATTGGCGAAAACATGGCAAAATTTGAAAACATGCTTTATGAATTTCCGCAAACCATGACTTACAAAAGAACTATATCTGATTCGCTTGTTATTGAATTGATTGGCATTTCACCAAATGGCCCTGCCACCAAAGTATTACGAATGTTTAAATACTAAAAATCAAATATTTCAGTAACTTTTGAGTTTAAAATCTACGACAAACGCGAGAAATGCCGTACACGAAAATGGACATAAAAAAACTATATTATTCGATTGGCGAAGTCTCTAAAATGTTCGATGTCAACGCGTCGCTGATTCGATTCTGGGAAAAAGAGTTCGAAATAATTAACCCCAAAAAAAATAAGCGCGGCAGCCGATTATTTAGTGAATCAGATGTAGACTGCATTCGCTTAATTTATCAATTGGTTAAAGAACGAGGTTACACACTTCAAGGAGCAAAAAAAAAGCTCAAAGAAAATAAGGATGACACCGTTAACGATACCGAGGTCATAAAACGACTACAGCATATAAAAAAAAAATTACTTGAAATTAAGGACTTAATATAATGAAAGGGATTCCATTACTGTAAAACGACAAGCTGAATTCCCTTCCAATATTTTTTTCAATTCAAAACTACTTTACAACAAATTGTTTAACAATGGTTCTCCGAACTGTCGATACACGAACCCAGTAAATTCCAGATTCTAAGCCAGAAATTGGCAAGTGAAAACTATCCTTTTCTAATTCACTTTTGTTGGAGCTAATTAATCTCCCTTGCGCATCCACTAACTCAATTTTAACCAAAGACTCAGCTCTTGTTAAATCAATATGGAGAATTTCTGAAGCAGGGTTAGGAAAAATATTCATATCGAATCCTTCATCTAAAAAAAACTCTCCAGCCGAAGAGGTTGAAGCTCCCTTTATTTCAACATTATCAATGTAAAAACCAGTAGGAGAACTAACATTTCCATCTCCAATCAAAGCAATAGACTCTAATTTATCTAAGCTCCCAGTCAAGTTAGATAGACCAGAACTGGTTGAATTACCAGACTTAGCTACCCACCTTATAACAACACTACCTTGATTCGGATTCAAGTCAATATCGAATTCAACCCAAGCATTAGAGGGTAAAGACGACACACTAGACAGCCCACCTAAAGAAAACTTCAACATACTATTGCTGAACAACATAGACAATCCATTTAATTCATTAAACTTTATCAAACCACTTTTACCCTGTTCGAAATAAGCGTCAAATTTAAAGTTCACTACTTTTTCCGTGCTAATAGCTGGCACAACTATATATTGCTGTTTCGAATTAACATGTAAGCCAAGCCCATTTCTTGCTGGTAAACTATCGGTTATTGTTACGTCCTCTGCGGTACCACTCCCTCCAGATTTAGTGACCCAAAGATTTGACACCTTTGTAATGTAGGCTCCATCACTGTAGCTTTCGAAATCCTCAATTTGCGAATAGCAACTAATTATTTTACTCGAGAGCAAAATTCCTAATCCGATTGTTCCAATTTTCATATAAGTTATGTTTTAATTTATGTGTTTACGGGTCGAATCTACCTAAAAATTTGACAATCCGACAATTACACACCACCTGCTTCGACCAAACTTAAAACATTACTGACCAATATTCGTAAGTTTTAGGTAACGGACAAATATTTTTTCAGAGTGCAGTAATTTGATTGGTTTTCAGTCACACTGGCAATTCAGCTACACAACCCCGAGGTTTAAACATTACATCTGGACATTGGCCAAGCATTTATCAATTACAGCCGTTATACTGCTGAAAACAAATTCTTTTGCTAAAGAACGGTTTCTGATTTATTCAACGAGAATCAGTTAAATTCAGTTTAAGTCTAACAACAATGCAACGGTTTGATGACGCAAATAATTGGTACTAGGCTGTCTCGTTACGAAAATATATTACCTATAAACTAGTTTTACCCCCTTATTTAACCTAATAGAGGACCAAATAGATTTTGGCGGTATTGTAAGATTCTTGGGTTGGTTTTGAAGCCAATTAATACCCCAACAGGGGGGTCGTTTTTGAGTTTTATCATCATTTTCTTCAAGTTCCATCCAGCAGCAGCTAAAAATGCATTGATTTGTGGTGATTCTGGAGCTTTGAGATAATTTTGAGCCATTCAAGAATCTGTTTTGAGGTGTCCGATCACTGGTTCGATGGCGGCTCGCCTTCGAGAGTCCAATTTTATTTCCAAATTCATAGGGTTTATGCGCTTCGCTTTTGGGTCAAAACTTGTTGGAACAAATCTAATTCAGCTTGATAAACTGCTAGTCTATCAGAAGCAAGCTCACGTTCTAGCTCCCGAATCAAACGACCTGCAATTGTCTTGAGTTTACACTCAACTTTCTTTGCATTTTTCCTTCGTTTGGGATGCTTTGGATTGTAAGTATCTCGAAGCAACTGCTTGGTCATTGCACCGATTAATGCTCTTTTTAGCCAATTTTGCATCCGTGGGAAAAGTTG